>DATKAG010000211.1:0-3304 GCA_035498355.1 Myxococcales bacterium
CCGGCGGCGTGATCCACCACGTGCGCGCTGGGGAGACGATCTGGCGCATCGCGAAAACGTACCAGGTGCCGCTGGACACGCTCCTGCGCGAGAACTCCCTGGCGGACCCGACGCAGCTCGAGGCGGGGAGCACGCTCTTCATCCCCGGCGCGAAGGCCGAGCTGCGCGTGCCTCCCCCCGGGGCGTCGCCCGCGGCCCGGTACGCGGCCCCGCGCCGGCATTCGCCTTCTTCCATCCCTCGCGCCGGCGGCCGGCCGCTGGACCCGCTGGCCCAGGACGAGCCGCTGGCCTGGCCCACCGCCGGAGTGCTGATCAGCGGGTTCGGGGTGCGCGAGCGCGACAACCATTTCGGCATCGACCTGGCGAGCCCGGAGGGAACGCCTATCCGCGCCGCCGCCGACGGGGTGGTGCTCTTCGCCGGCGAGCAGCGCGGCTACGGGTACCTGATCCTCGTGGCCCACGACCGCGACGTGGTCACCGTCTACGCGCACAACGAGCGCAACCTCGTTTCCAGGGGCGACAAAGTGTCGCGGGGGGAGGAGATCGGAAGGGTGGGGCGGACGGGCAACGCCACGGGACCGCACCTGCATTTCGAGGTCCGGGTGGCGACGCAGCCGCGGGATCCGCTCGGTTTCCTGCCCTGACCCCGGCCACTTTTCCTTGCCCCCGACGCGGCGCGTTGCTAGACACATATTGGGCTTCGGTTTCGGCCGGACCCTGCGGCCGCCGGTCCCAAACCCCCCATGGGACCGGCGGCCGGTTTTTTGCGAGGATGGCTGCCATGCCTTCCCTGGAACACGCGCGCGCCCTCATCCGCGACGTCCCCGACTTCCCCCAGCCCGGGATCCTCTTCAAGGACATCACCCCGGTCCTGGGCGACCCCAAGGCCATGCAGAGCGTGCTGGACGCTTTGCAAGATCGCCTGACGGGCGGCTCCTTCGACCGCATCGTGGCCATCGAGTCCCGCGGCTTCGTCTTCGGCGCCGCCCTCGCCGACCGGATGAAGCTCGGCTTCTCGCCCATCCGCAAGCTGGGGAAGCTGCCCTACAAGACGGACCGCATCGAGTACGCCCTCGAATACGGCAAAGGGGTGCTGGAGGCCCACGTGGATGCCATACGCCCCGGCGAGAAGGTGGCGGTGGTGGACGATCTCCTCGCCACCGGCGGGACGGCCTGGGGCGCCGCGCAACTGGTGCAGAAGCAGGGCGGCCAGGTGGGATCGTTCCTCTTCGTGGTGGAGCTGACCTTCCTCAACGGCCGCCGGCGGTTGTCGGGCGCGGGTGGCCCGGTCGAGGCGCTGATCGCGTACTGAAGAAGTCGAGGGGCGAATGGCGCCCCCGGCCCGACTCGAACGGGCGGCCACCTGTTTAGGAAACAGGTGCTCTATCCACCTGAGCTACGGGGGCGTAGATCGCCGGCTGGGATGGGTTACGTAGCCGAGTTCTGCAATCTCCGCAACGCGTCGCCGGTGCACCTCGCGCTCGCAGCGATCATCGCCGGCTGTGGAATCGCCGCTGCTCCGGCTCACTGCGGCCATGTTCGATCCCGAGGAGACGGTCATCTCGCCGCAGTCCATGTTCGAGGACCCGAAGCTCGTCACCGTCTTCGCCAACCAATGCCCGGATGATCGTTCTCCGCTGAAATAACCCCCTGCATTCGCCGTTGGCGGGGCATCTTCGCCAGCATGTCACCCTGGATCTGCACACTTTCGCTGGCGCTCGCGGCGGCCACGCGGGCCGCGGAAGAGCCGCCTCCGCCGCCCGCGAACGCCGCTCCCGCGAAGGAGTCCTGGAGCCTGGATCTCACCATCCACGACTTCGGGATCGGGATCGGCAACTCCAAGCACATCGACGGCCTGCGGCTGAACTTCCGCGACGTCGCGCCCTTCACCGTGCACGGGATCAACCTGACCATCTGGACACCGGCCGATCCCGCCGGGGGAGAGGTCAACGGGCTCGCCCTGGGCGTTCCTCTCACCGGGGCGAAGCTCGTCCGCGGCCTCGGCGTCGGAATCGGCGTGGGAGTGAGCGAGAAGCTGGACGGGATCGGCGTCGGCATCCTCGGCCTGGGCTCGGGAGGCGCGCTGCGCGGGATCCTCGCCGGCGGCCTGGGCGTCGGCGCCGGGGGCGACATCGACGGCATCGCCGTGGGCGGCCTGGGGGTGGGCTGCGGCGGCAACGTGCGCGGGATCATCATCGGCGGCCTGGGGGCCGGCTGCGGCGGCGACGTCACCGGCATCGGCGTGGGCGGCCTGGGCATCGGCGCCGGAGGGCGCATCACCGGCATCTTCCTCGGCGGCCTCGGCGTGGGCTCGGGAGGCGGAGTCGACGGCATCGCCGTGGGCCTGCTGGGAGTGGGCTCGGGCGGAGACGTGCGGGGCATCGCGGTCGGCGGCCTGGGCGTCGGCTCGGGCGGCACGCTCCGCGGCCTGGCCGTGGGTGGCCTGGGCGTGGGTGCGCCCACCATCCGCGGCATCACCGTGAGCCTCGTCGCGGGCGGACAGGACGTGCGAGGAGCGGTGATCGCGCCCGCCTTCTTTGAGGTGAAGCCCGAGGGCCAGGTGACCGGGTTCTCCCTCAGCGCCTTCAACCGCATCCGCGGGGAGCAGCACGGGGTGGCCATCGGGATCGTGAACTACGCCGAGAGCCTGCACGGCCTGCAGATCGGCCTCCTCAACTGGGCGGACAACAATCCCTCGGGCCTGAAGATCCTCCCCGTCGCCAACGCCCACTTCGATTGACGCTCCCGCTTTTGTGATACCGAACGGTCCGTGCTTCCGGACCCGAAAGCGGTTCCCCAGGAGGTGATGGCCGTGCTGCGCGCCTTGCGCGGCGCGGGCCACCAGGCCTGGCTCGCGGGCGGGGCCGTGCGCGACCTCTTGCGCGGCAAGGGAGCGGACGACTTCGACGTCGCCACCGACGCGGTGCCGGAGCAGGTGCTGAAGCTCTTTCCCAAGGTGGTGCCCACCGGCATCCAGCACGGCACGGTGATGGTCCTCTCCGGCGATCACAAGGTGGAGGTGACCACCTTCCGCGGCGAGGGAGCGTACCTGGACGGGCGAAGGCCCAGCAGCGTGACCTTCCTCAGCGACATCGACGGCGACCTGGCCCGGCGGGACTTCACCGTCAACGCCATCGCCTGGGATCCCATCGCCGGCGTGCTGCGCGACCCTTGTTCCGGCGCCGAGGACCTGAACCGCCGCCTGCTGCGGGCGGTGGGCGATCCCCTGGCCCGCTTCCGCGAGGACGGGCTGCGGCCCCTGAGGGCGGTGCGCATCGCCTGCACGCTCCGGCTGGCGCTGGAG
>DATKAG010000212.1:0-5070 GCA_035498355.1 Myxococcales bacterium
CCCGCTCTACCGCACCGCCTCGGCCGAGGCGCTGGCCGCCTTCGGCAACGGCGACATGTACGTGGAGCGGTACGTGGAGCGGCCCCGGCACATCGAGATCCAGATCGTGGCCGACGAGCACGGCAACGTCATCCACCTGGGGGAGCGGGAGTGCTCGGTGCAGCGCCGGCACCAGAAGATGCTGGAGGAGAGCCCCTCCCCGGCGCTGAACGAGCGGCTGCGCGAGCGCATGGGGCGGGTGGCCGTCGAGGCCATGCGGAAGGTCCGCTACAACAACCTGGGGACCATCGAGTTCCTCCTCGACGAGCGCGGCGACTTCTACTTCATGGAGATGAACACCCGCATCCAGGTCGAGCACCCCGTGACCGAGAGCGTCACCGGCCTGGACCTGGTCAAGGAGCAGATCCGCCTGGCGGCCGGCGAGGAGCTGGGCCGCACCCAGAAGAGCATCGCCATGAAGGGGCATGCGATCGAATGCCGCGTCAACGCCGAGGACCCGGTGTCGTTCGCGCCCTCACCCGGGCTCATCACCGCCTACCATGCGCCCGGCGGCCTGGGCGTGCGCATCGATTCCGGCGCCTATGAGCAGTACCGGGTGCTCCCCTTCTACGACTCGATGGTGGCCAAGCTGATCGTCTTCGCCGACAGCCGGCCGGCGGCGATCATGAGGATGCGGCGCGCGCTCGAGGAGTATATCGTCGAGGGGATCCGGACGAACATCCCGTTCCACAAGAAGTTGCTGGTGTACGAGCCATTCGTACAAGGTAGGTACGACACCAGGCTGGTGGAAAAACTGCTGGCGGAGAACCCCGGCTAGGTCTATTTCAGTAGCGCCGGAATGTTCCGCCACGGTCGTGCGTCTACCTACGGTTACATCCTTGACCCGAAAGCAGATTCCCCGTTACCTTGGGATGCTCGTACTTCCCTCCCTCCGCCCTCCCGCGAGCCTCCGGCCGATGGACAAGAACAAGGTCATCGAGTCCGCCGCGAAACTGATCGCGAAGGGCGCTTTCGACAAGGCGGTGAAGGAGTACCAGCGCGTGCTGGACATGGACCCGGACGACGTCCGGGTCCTGCAGAAGCTCGCCGAGCTGTACCAGAAGATGAACCGCAAGTCGGATGCGGCCGACTGCTTCGAGAAGGTGGCGCGCACCTACTCGCAGCAGGGCTTCTACCTGAAGGCCGTCGCCCTCTACAAGCAGGTGCTCAAGGTCATCGACCGGATCGAGGTGAACGTCCGGCTGGCCGAGCTGTACCAGCAGCTGGGCCTGGTGGGCGACGCCACCAAGGAATGGCAGACGGTCGCCAGCCACTACGAGAAGGCCGGTGACACCAAGGCCAGCCTCGACACCCTGAAGAAGCTGGTCGACCTGGACCCGGACAACGTGGCCGCCCGCATCCGGCTGGGCGAGCAGTACGCCCGCCAGGACAACCTGATCGAGGCGGTGGCCGAGCTGCGCCGGGCCGCGCAGTACCTGCAGCGCAACGGCCGCCAGGACGACTACCTGCGGGTCGCCGAGCGCATCAGCCACCTGGACCAGAACGACCTGGCGCTGGCGAAGGAGCTGGCGGAGCAGTACCTCGCCAAGGGCGACTCCAAACGCGCCCTGGCCAAGCTGCAGATCTGCTTCAAGGCCAACCCCCGGGAGCTGGCCACCCTGGAGATGCTGGCCAAGGCCTTCCAGGACCTGGGGCAGATCTCCAAGACGGTCTCGGTGCTCAAGGAGCTGGCCCGGGTCCACCTCGACGCCGGGCGCTCCGGCGAGGCGAAGAAGACCTTCGACAAGGCGCTGGAGCTGGCGCCGGACGACGCCGAGGTCAAGGCCGCGTTGCGCACCGTGGAGGCGGTCCCCGCGCGTCCCGAGCCGGCCCCCGCCGCCCGGCCCGCGGCGTCTCCGCCTGCCCGGCCGGCGCCGGCGGCCGCCGTTCCCCAGCCGCCTCCCGCTCCGCGGCCCGCCCCGCCGCCCGCCGCGGTGGCCGCCTCTTCCCGTCCTGCCACCACCCCCATCGTCGGGGCGCGGCCCCCCAGCGCGCCGGTGCAGCCCGCCGGGCCGGCGGCTCCGCCTCCCTCGCCCGGGCAGATTCCCAAGCTGCTCAAGGAGACCGAGGTCTACGTCAAGTACGGGCTGCACGACAAAGCGCTGGAGCACCTGCGCCGCATCTTCTCCGCCGACCCGGACAACATCGACGGGCACGAGAAGGCCAAGGCGGTGGCCCTGGCCCAGGGCCGCACCGAGGACGCGGTGGCCTCGCTCAACACCATGCTCCACCTCTGCGAGAAGAGGCGCGATCCGCGGCTGGACGCGGTCCGGGCCGAGCTGCGCACGCTGGGCGCGGCCAGCGGCGGCGACGAGCTGGTGCTGGAAGGGGCCGAGGTGGAGGTGGAGCACCCGGTGGCGGAGACCGTCGCCATCGAGGAGGCCGCCGGCATCGAGGAGGTGCTGGAGGAGGCCGAGGCCGAACCGGTGCTCGAGGGCGAGACCGCCGCCGCGGAGGACGAGTTCGCCGGCGACCTGGCCGAGGCCGACTTCTACATGCAGGCCGGGCTGCCGGAGGACGCGCGCGCCATCCTCGAGGCCATCACCATGGCCGCGCCCGATCACCCGGGGGCCATGGAGCGGCTGGCGAAGCTGGGGAGCGGGCCCGCCGCCAACAAGGAGCACGACGACCTGGCGGCCGAGCTGGCCGCGGAGCTGGCGGCGGAGGTGGGCGCCTCGGCCACCGAGGAGGACAAGCCCCTCGACGGCGACGTGCTCGAGTCCTTCCAGGTGCCGGCCCAGGAAGTGCTGGGCGAGTTCCGCGCCCGGCTCTCCCAGGTGGTGCGGCCGGAGGACGTGCAGACCCATTACGACCTGGGCATCGCCTACAAGGAGATGGGCCTGTTGGAGGAGGCCGTCGCCGAGTTCGACGTGGCGCTGCGCCACGGCGGGGGGACGCGGGCCGCCGACTGCCTGACCATGCTGGGGGTTTGCGAGCTGGAGAGGGGCAACGCGAAGGCCGCGGTGGCGCATCTCAGGAAGGGGCTGGACCTGCCCGATCTTCCCGCCCCGGCCCGGCACGCCCTGCAGTTCGAGCTGGGCGCGGCGCTGGAGGCGGAGGGCCGCAACACCGACGCCGTCGAGCAGTACCAGGCGGTCTACGCCGAGGACGTCGGCTTCCGCGACGCCGGCGATCGCATCCAGCGGCTGGGTGGCAGCCTGGAGGTGAAGGGCCGGGCCATCGTCAAGCCGGGGGCGCCCGCCCGCAAGGCGGCGGCGCAGACCACGGCGGCCCCGGCCGCCGCCAGCCGCACCCCCGCTCCCTCCAACGAGCCCCCGCGCAAGAACCGCAAGATCGGCTTCGTGTGATGAACTACCTCGACTACTACGAGCTGGGCCAGGAGCCCTTCTCCAACGCGCCGGTCTCGCGCTTCTACTTCAACTCGCCCCAGCACTCGCAGGCCCTGGTCCGCCTCACCCACCTCTGCTCGCAGATGAAGGGCCTGGGCATCCTGGTGGGGGACATCGGGGCGGGGAAGACCACGCTGGCCCGCCGCCTGCTCGATTCCCTGCCGGAGAACGAGTACGAGGCGGCCCTGCTGGTGATCATCCACAGCGGGGTGACCGCCTCCTGGCTCCTCAAGCGCATCGCCTTGCAGCTGGGCGTGGACGCGCCCAGCGAGGACAAGCTCACCCTCCTCGGACAGCTCTACCAGCGGCTGGTGCGCATCTACGAGTCCGGCCGGCGGGCGGTGGTGCTGATCGACGAGGCGCAGATGCTCGCCACCCGGGAGCTGATGGAGGAGTTCCGCGGGCTGCTCAACCTCGAGGTCCCCGAGCGCAAGCTGCTCAGCCTGATCTTCTTCGGCCTCCCCGACATCGAGCAGAACCTCAAGCTGGACCCGCCCCTGGCCCAGCGGGTGTCGATGAAGTACCGGCTCGATCACCTGAACGCCGAGAGCACCGAGGCGTACATCAAGCACCGGCTGCGCCTGGCGGGGGCGGCCCGCATGCCCTTCACCCCGGGCGCGGTGTCCTCGGTGCACCGCTTCTCCAGCGGCACCCCCCGGGTGATCAACACCCTTTGCGACAACGCCCTCTTCGAGGGGTATGTTGCCCGGGTGCCGATGATCGACGATCAGATGATCGAGCGGGTGGCGCGCGATCTGGGGCTGGACGGCACGCCGACCGAGAACGCCGTGGCGAAGCGGACCGTCTCCCTTCCCCCGCCCGCCGCCCCGGAAAAGGGCAAGCAGATCGACCTGGGGGAGATCGACCGGTATCTGGCCGGGCTCGCGAAGCCGAGCTGATCCGTGCTGAGCCGCATCCTCGTCGCCGCAGGCCTCGCCGCCGCAATGGTCTCGGGGGCGGCGATCGCGTTCCTGCGCACCGACTTCGTGGCCACCAACCTCTGCGCCTACGCGGTGGCCACCATCGAGGAGGCCACCGCGGCCCGGGTGCAGGTCTCCCGCTGCTCGGTCGTGCCCGAGCAGGGAAAGCTGACCATCGAGGGGCTGCGGGTGGGAGATCCCGGGGGCCGGATCGACCTGGAAGTGGACCGGGTCTTCGCCCAGGTGAAGGTGCGCCCCTTGCTGCAGCGGGTCCGCCTGGAGCGGCTGGAGGTGGATCACCCCCGCCTGCGGCTCGCCCTCGACGAGGCGGGGCCCGCGCCGGCGGCGGGCGGACAGTGCCTGCCCGACCTGCTGGACCGCTTCGAGTTCGGCCGGGTGAAGGTGCGCAAGGCCAACGTGGAGGTGCGCACCGCCGGCGCCCGCGTCGTCCTGCCCCACGCCGGGCTGTCGGTGAAGGGCAACGGCTCGCGCCTCTCCATCGGCATCGCCACCCGCGGCGGTTCGCTGCAGCTTCCCGGCCGCACCGTGGGCCTGGTCTCCTCGCGGGTGGCCGCCCTGGTGGACCTGCGGGGCAAAGGGAGCCTGGAGCTGGGCCGGGGAGACGTGATCGGCGTGGACGGCTCGGCGTTCCTCAAGGGCAAGCTGCGCAACCTCTGCGATCCCCAGCTCGACTTCGCCGCCAACCTCCGGGTCGACGACCTGGAGGCCGCCAGCGCCCGCCTGATCCCCGGCAAGCTGAA
>DATKAG010000213.1:0-10884 GCA_035498355.1 Myxococcales bacterium
CTGGCGCGACTCCGCCTCCAGGAGGTAGCGGCGATCGACGCAGAAGAGGTGGTGCGCCTTGTTCACCTGCACCAGACCGCTGGCCCCCAGCGCATGGCCGAAGGTGAGCAGGCCCCCCACGGGGTTGGACCAGCCCTCCGCCATCCGCTCGGCGCTGCGGTCCCAGCCCAGGCCCAGGGCGAGGAGGAAGGAGAGCTCGATGCTGGGGAAGGCGTCGTGCACCACTCCGAAGGAGCAGGAGGTGAAGGTGGAGGCGGGCACCTGGGCGTCGTCCGCGCAGCCGGCCAGCGCGCCGTACACCGCCGGGGAGAAGAGCAGCGGCGTCTTGCGGTGGAGGAGATCGGGGTTCGCCGAACCGTCGCCCAGCCCCAGCACCTCGGTGAGGGGAGCGGTGCGGAAGCGCGGGTTGCGGGTGGCGACGATGGCCTCGATGAGCGCGTCGTCGGAGGTGACGATGGTGGCGGCGGCGCCGCAGCAGGGCACCGCGATGTCGCTGGCGTCGAACCAGGGGGTGCGCGGGGTGTCGCGCCGGAACGGCCGGCCGGCGTTGATCCCGGCCGGGTAGTTCGCCCCCACCTGCGCCTTGCGCGCCGCCACCCGGGCGAGAAACGACTCCAGCTCCTGGGGGCGGAGGTCGAAGGCCCTGCGCATCACGTCCATCACCAGGTCGCCGATGGCCAGCATGTCCAGGCCGCGCTCCTGGTCGTCCTCTCCCAGCACGCTGCGGATCTGGTACTGCGAGACGTACCCGCTGGGGATGATCTGCCCCGCCAGCACCAGGATGGTCTCCGGGTGCTCGGAGTGCCGCGCCGCCCGCACCGCCTCGGCGAAGGCCTGCGCCCCGCTGTCGGAGGTGCCGACGACGAACTGGGCGCGAGCCCGGGGCGAGAGGCCGAGCTGCACCTGCAGCGCCTGGGGCACGAGCCCGATGTTCACCCGCTCGTTGGGATCGAGCCCCGGCATGGCGGTGACCAGCATGTCGGTGATCGACTCGCAGGTCTTGCGCCACTCCTTGCCGGTGAGCGCGTGCAAGGTGGTGAGCGCGCGGTGGGCCGCCGAGGCCAGGAGGTCGGGCAGGGCCACCGGCTCGCGGATCCCGAAGGCCTTCTGCCAGTGCTCGGGCCGGGTCCGGCCGTCCTCGCCGTGGTTGGGGTAGCGGAAGAAGAGGTGCGAGCTCTCCTCGAAACCCAGCTCCGCGTGGGGACCGCCGAAGAAGTCGCGGCGGCGGCGCTCCGGGGAAAGATGGCGCGGGCTGGCGCTGTATTCGGCGGCAACCACGAAGACCCGGCGGCGCGTCATGCGTCACTCAAACCATGCCTGCGGGCGGGAGGGAAGGGAAGACACTCCGGTGTCCGGGTGCGCTACACCGCTACTTCCGCGTCCAGCGGGCCCGGCCCTTATGGTCGGCGCGGCACTGCAACGCCGCTCCCTTGCTGTCGGTCGAGGTGGTTCCCACCGCCGATTTGGAGCAATGGCCGCCGGCGTGCGGACCCTTGCGCGCGGAGCGGACCCGGGCGAAGGCAGGCCCGGCGAAGAGCCAAAGCGCCAGGGCGGCGGCGAGCGTGCGCATCGATTCCTCCGGCCGGGCGTGCATCCTATGCGATGGCGGGCACGCCTGGGAGAGGGGCGCTCCTGTGCGGAGGAAGGGCGCTCCTGTAGACTGCCGCCCCCATGCCCGACGAGATCTCCGCTCGCGTGGACCGGCTGGAGCTGCCGTTCGACGCGCGCGGCGTGGACGACTACGGCGTCTCCAAGTGGCACCTGGCGATGACCTTCCGCGCTTCCGCCTTCCTCTACCGCAAGTACTTCCAGGTGAAATGCACGGGCATCGAGCACATCCCGCCGCGGGGGCGGGCCATGCTGGTGGGCAACCACTCGGGCGGGGTGGCGCTGGACGCGGCCATGGTGATCGCCTCCTGCTTCTTCGAGATGGAGCCTCCCCGCCTCGCCCAGGGAATGGCGGAGAAGTTCATCAACCGCATTCCCTTCGCCTCCACCTGGGCGTCACGCTGCGGTCACCTCACCGGCTTGCCCGAGCACGCGCAGCGCCTGCTGGAGGCCGACCGGCTCTTGATGGTCTTTCCCGAGGGCGCCCGGGGGACCGCCAAGCTCTGGAAGGAGCGGAACACGCTGGTCGACTTCGGCACCGGCTTCCTCCGCCTGGCGCTGCGGACGAAGACCCCCATCATCCCCTTCGCTTTCTTGGGCGGGAGCGACGCCATTCCCACCGTGACCAACCTCTACAAGATCGGCCGCCTGCTGGGGGTTCCCTATCTTCCCGTCACGCCCTGGCTCCTTCCCCTGCCCCGCCCGGCCGCGCTCTCCGTCCACTACGGCGAGCCCTTGCGCTTCGAAGGCACCGGCTCCGAGGACGACGACACCATCGCCCGCCAGGTGGAAGAGGTGAAGGGCCGGATCGCGGCGCTGATGGAAGGGGGGCGGCAATGAAGGTGCTGATCCCCGGCATCTCCGGCCTCCTGGCGCGCAAGGTGGCGGTGCGCCTGCTCGCCATCGGGCACGAGGTGATCGGGATCGATCCGCGCGGCTGGCCGGGTGTGCCCGAAGGGATCGAGCTGCACTCCTTGGACATCCGCAAGCGCGCCGCCGAGGACGTCTTCCGCCGGCGGCGGCCGGAGGCGGTGATCCACATGGCCACCATCTCCGCGCTGATGGCGGGCGCCGAGGAGCGTTACCGCATCAACCTGGGAGGCACGCGGGCGGTGTTCGAGCACTGCGCCAGCCACGGCGTCCGCCAGGTGATCTTCGTCGGCCGCCACACCTACTACGGGGCGGGGCCGGACGCGCCCCTCTACCATTCAGAATCCGAGCCGCCGCAGGAGCTGGGGAGCTATCCCGAGCTGGCCGACCTGGTGGCCGCGGACCTCTACGCGGCCAACGCGCTCTGGCGGCTGCCCGAGCTGGAGACGGCGGTCCTGCGCGTCTGCTACACGCTGGGCCCTTCCGGACACGGGACCCTGGCCGGCTTCCTCAAGGGCCGCTTCGTTCCCATGGTGCTGGGCTTCGATCCTCTCTTCCAGTTCATCCACGAGGACGACGCGGCCCGGGCCATCGTCACCGCGCTCTCCGCTGGGCTGCGCGGCATCTACAACGTGGCGGGTCCCCAGCCGCTGCCCCTGAGCGTGATCGCGGAGGAGGCGGGGCGGCGCGCACTGCCGCTTCCCGAGGCCCTGCTGGCGATGCTGGTGGGCCGCGCCGGGCTGCCCCGGCTCTCGCGGGGCGCGCTGGCGCACATCAAGTACCCCATCGTGGTGGACGCCGGGCTCTTCCGGCGCGATACAGGGTTCGGCCACCGCTACGACGAGCTGACCACCGTGCACACGTACAAGGACGCCTTCCCCCTCACCGGCCGCACCAGCCCGGTGCCCATGCCGGGTTGATTCATGCTGCGCCTCGGGCCGCTGCGGCTGCACTGGAGCTTGCTCCCGGGAGCGGCGCTCTTCTGCGCCCTGCAGCCGCACCCGCTCCTGCTCGCCGGTTACGCCGCCGTCCTCGCCGCCCACGTCCTCGGGCATGCCCTGGCCACTGCCGGCACGCAGGCGCGGGTGGACGGGGTGATGCTGCACGCCTTCGGCGGCGAGCTTCTCGGCGAAGGCGCGGTGGGCCCCGTTCGGCGATCGCTCATCGCCCTGGCCGGGGTGGCCGGCCAGGCCGCGCTGATCGCGCTGGCCCTCCTCCTCACCCTGCCGCCCGACCTGCACGACGCCTTCACCCGCCGCAACGGCATCTTTCTCTTGCTCAACCTGATCCCCATCCGCCCGCTGGACGGCGCCCTTGCCTGGAAGCTCCCGGGGCGGCTGCGCGCGGCCAGCCGCCCGCGTCTCGTGGGCGAGGTGCACGCGCCGCGGGAGGTGGAGAAAGAGGTGGCGGATCTGCTGCGCAGGATCCGCGGATCGACAAAGGTGCGCTGATCTCCCCCGAGGGGAAATCGCCCGGAACGCTCGGGTCGGCCGGGGTGCGGAAGACGCGGCGCTTGACTTCCTCGCCGCGCATCCGTTATCGATGCCGGACGATGTCGCCCCGTCTGCAGAGCAAGTGCGCCTGTTGTTGTCGCCCCGGCATGTGGTGCCGGGTGCGCGCACGGGCCTGACGGCGACTTCCGCACTTCCGCCTCATCGCTCCTTGCCCGCCCGGCGTTCCGTCGACGCCGTGAGCCTTTCGCAAGGAGCCTTCCGTGGAGCTGTACCCCGTCTTCCTGCACCTGAGCGGCCGTCCTGTCCTCCTGGTCGGCGGCGGCAACGTGGCGGCCGCGAAGCTCGACGCGCTGCTCGCCTCCGGCGCGTCCGTCACCGTGGTCGCCCCGCGCATCCTTCCTTCGCTGCGCCGTCCGGGCGTGGAGGTGCGCCAGCGCGCCTTCGTTCCCGCCGACCTGGACGGCGTCTGGTGGGCGATCGCGGCCGCTCCGCCCTCCGTCAACCGCGAGGTCGCCCTCGCCGCCGGGGAGCGCCGCGTGTTCCTCAACGCGGTGGACGACGGCGACTCCGCCAGCGCCTTCCTCGGCGGCGTGCTGCGCCGGGTCGGAGTGACGGTGGCGGTCTCCACCGCGGGGCGGGCGCCGGCCCTGGCGGGCCTCCTGCGCGAGGCGCTGGAGGCGCTCCTGCCCGAGGAGATCGAGTCCTGGGCGGAGGTGGCCCAGGAGCTCCGCTCGCACTGGAAGGCGGATGCGGTGGCGCTCTCGCGGCGCCGCCCGCTGCTGTTGAAGGCGCTCAACGAGCTCTACCGGGAGTCACCATGAAGGGCTTCGTCTCGCTGGTGGGAGCGGGCCCGGGCGACCCCGACCTGCTCACCCTGCGCGCGGTGGACCGGCTGCGGGCCGCCGACCTCGTGCTCTACGACGCCTTGGTCGACCGCGCGGCGCTGCGCCACGCTCCGCAGGCCCGCTGGGCCTACGTGGGCAAGCGCGCGGGCCGCCATTCCATCGACCAGCAGACCATCGAGCGGGTGATGATTCGCAGGGCGCTGCGCGGCGAGCGGGTGGTCCGGCTGAAGAGCGGCGACCCCGTCGTCTTCGGCCGCGGCGGGGAAGAGGCGCTGGCGCTTGCCGCCGCGGGAGTGCCCTGCGAGATCGTCCCCGGGGTCTCCTCGGCCATCGCCGCCGCCGCGCTCGCCGGCATTCCAGTGACCCACCGCGGCCTCGCCTCCGCCTTCGTGGTGGTCTCCGGCCACGCCGAGGAAGCCTGGCAGCCCGTGCTGGAATCGCTCGCGCCCGGCTCCGCCACGCTGGTGATCCTGATGGGCGTCGCCACCCGCGCCGACACTTCCGCCTTCCTGCTCTCGCGGGGATGGCCAGCCAGCACCCCCGCCGCCCTGCTCTTCTCCGCCTCCCGCCCCGAGGCATTCGCCTGGCACGGGACGCTGGCCGGGATCGCCGCCGCCGAGGCGACGGACGCGCCCGGCGTGATCGTGATCGGCGCCACCGTCGCCCTCGCCCGCCGGCTGCAGGACGCTGCCAGAGGAGGTCTCCATGCCGTTGCTCGATAGCCGCACGCTCGGCCCCGCCCGCCTCGGCTTCGCCGAGGAGAAGGACGTCGACGCCTTCGTCTCCATGCTGGGAAGGTTCGAGCGCGGCGAAATCTCCGCCGACGCCTGGAAGCAATTCCGCCTGGTGAACGGCGTCTACAGCCAGCGGCAGGAAGGCGAGGCGATGATGGTGCGGGTGAAGATTCCCCAGGGAATCCTCACCCCCCGCCAACTGCTGGCGCTGGCCGAGGTGGCGGAGCGGTTCTCCACCGGCCGCGGGCACGTCACCACCCGGCAGAACGTGCAGTTCCACTTCGTCCGCCTGGCGCAAACCGACGAGGCGCTGCGGGTGCTGGCGGAGGCGGGCCTCACCACCCGGGAAGCGTGCGGCAACTCGGTGCGCAACGTCACCGCCTGCCCCTACGCCGGCGCCTCGGCGCTGGAGCCCTTCGACTCCACCCCGTTCGCCGAGGCGGTGACCCGGCACCTGTTGCGCGGTCCGCTCTCCTCCTCCTTGCCGCGCAAGTTCAAGATCGCCTTCGGCGGCTGCTGCGGGTTCGACTGCGTGGGCGCGGCCTTCAACGACGTGGGCTTCCTCGCCCGGATGAAGGACGGCAAGCCCGGGTTCCGGGTGACCCTGGCAGGCGGCCTCTCCACCGTGCGCCGCACCGGCGTCCTCGCCCACGAGTTCGTGCCGGCCGGGGAGGCGGTGGAGATCTGCGAGGCGGTGGTGCGGGTGTTCAACCGCACCGGCGACCGGCAGCACCGGCACCGCGCCCGCCTGAAGTTCGTGGTCGACAAGCTGGGAACGGCGGAGTTCCTCCGCCAGTACTTCGAGGAGCGCGGGGCGTTGCAGGCGCTGCGGCCCGTCCCGACCGCGCGGCCGCCGGCGCTGCGCCCCGTGTCTCCTCGTCCGCGGGCGCCGCAGCCCGGCTTCGAGGAGTTCGCCCGCACCAACGTCCGCCCGCAGCGCGATCCCGAGCTGGCGGCGGTCACCGTCCGCCTTCCTCTGGGCGACCTCGAGGCCCGGCAGTTCCGCGCCCTGGCGGCCATCGCCGAGGAGTTCAGCGCCGAGCGCGAGCTGCGCACCACCGTGGAGCAGAACGTGCTCTTGCGCTTCGTCCCGCGCGCCCACCTCGCCTCCCTGCACGCGGCGCTCTCCTCGGCCGGACTGGCGAGGCCGGGCGCGCGCACCATCTCCGACGTGGTGAGCTGCCCCGGCGCCTGGTCCTGCCGCCTGGCGGTGACCCAGTCGCGGGGGATGGCCGACGCGCTCACCGTCGCGCTGGCGGATCGGCCCGAGTCGCTGCCCATCAAGATCTCCGGCTGCCCCAACGGGTGCGGGCAACACTACGTGGCCGCCATCGGCCTGCAGGGTTCGGTGCGCAAGGCCGAGGGACGGGCGGTCCCGCAGTACCACCTGTACGTGGGCGGCGAGTTCGGCGTGGGCGAAGCTTCCTTCGGCCGGCTGGCGGCGAAGGTGCCCGCCCGCAAGGTGGCGGAGGCGGTGCGCCGGCTGGCGGACCTGGCGGCGCGGGAAGCGGCGCCGGGCGAGACGGCGGCCGCGTTCCTCGGCCGCGTTTCCCCCGAGCGGATCAGCGGGCTCCTCGCCGACCTGGAGGCCCTGGAGCGGCCCGCGGCCGAGGACTTCGTCGACCTCGGCGAAGAGAAGGCTTTCGAAGTGCAGACCTCGGAAGGCGAATGCGCCGCGTGAAAGGAGCACAACCGTGCTGAAGAGATTGTCCCTCGACTGGTGGGCGGTGATCGCCGCCCTGGCCTCGGTGATCCTGGTGAAGACCGTCAGCCTGACGGTGGGGTGGTGAGATGAGCGAGGCGATCGCATATCAGAGGCCGCCCATCGCCCTGCCCTGGCGGTTCCTCCGGCTCCTGCCCGGGGTGGCGCTGCTCTTCGCCATCGGCTACGCGGGCAAGATCACCGAGGCGGTGCTGCGGGATTACGGCAAGGCGCACCACCTGGCGATGCCGCAGATCGAATACGTGCTCTGGGCCATCGTCTTCGGCCTGGTGGTCTCCAACACGGTGGGAGTGGCGCAGATCTTCCGCCCCGGCGTGGCCACCTAC
The DNA here is from genome assembly GCA_035498355.1 of Myxococcales bacterium. Classification (GTDB taxonomy): domain Bacteria; phylum Myxococcota; class Myxococcia; order Myxococcales; family 40CM-4-68-19; genus 40CM-4-68-19. The sequence goes on from DATKAG010000213.1 coordinate 7,561, forward strand.
GACTTCTGGCTGAAGGCCGGCATCGTGCTGCTCGGCGCCCGCTTCCTCCTCGGCGACGTGCTCCAGCTCGGGCGCGTTTCCCTGGCGCTGGTGGCCATCGAGCTGGCGGTGGCCATCGGCATCATGACCGTGCTGGGACGCTGGTTCCGGCTCAAGCCCAAGCTCACCAGCCTCTTGGCGGTGGGATCGTCCATCTGCGGCGTCTCCGCCATCATCGCCGCCAAGGGAGCGATCGAGGCGGATGACGACGACGCGAGCTTCGCCATCGCCGCCATCCTCGCCCTGGGCGCCTTCGGCCTCTTTGCCTACCCGGCCATCGGCCATTTCCTGCACATGAGCGACCGGGCCTTCGGGCTCTGGGCCGGCCTGGCGGTGGACAACACCGCAGAGGCGGCCGCGGCCGGGGCCATCTTCTCCGACACCGCCGGGAAGGTGGCGGTGCTCACCAAGTCCACCCGCAACGCGATGATCGGCTTCGTGGTCCTGGCCTACGCCATCTGGTGGGCCTCGCGCGGGCAGGCGAGGGTGGTGCAGGGGAAGGCCGCGTTCCTCTGGCAGAAGTTCCCCAAGTTCGTGCTGGGGTTCCTCTTCGTCTCCCTGCTCGCCACCTTCTCGGTCTTCAACAAGGGGCAGATCGCCTCCCTGGCCAACCTCTCCCGCTGGGCGTTCTTGCTGACTTTCGCGGGGGTGGGCCTGAAGACCGACTTCCGGGAGATCAAGCGGCAGGGCCTGCGGCCCTTCGTGGTGGGCGCATTGGCCGAGCTGACCATCACGGTGGTCACCCTCGGCCTGGTGCTCGGGGCGGCGGCGATCTTCAGCCTGTAGCTAAGCGACCCAATCGGCGAGCTGGAAGCTCAGCTCGCCGCATTTCTCCACGCTGCAGGTGATCTTGTCGCCGGCCTTGAGCCAGACCTGTTGGGCCTCCGGCTTGCCCTGGATCACGCCCTCCGGGGTGCCGGTGGAGATCAGGTCGCCGGGCTTCAAGGTGAAGATGGAGGAGGCGTAGGCGATGATCTTCGCCACGCTGAAGATCATGTCGGCGGTGTTCGACGACTGCCGCTTCTCGCCGTTGACGCTGCACTCCAGGGCCAGCTTCTGCGGGTCGTCGACCAGCTCCGCGCCCACCAGCCAGGGGCCCACGGGCATGAAGCCGTCGGGGGTCTTGCCGATCATGAACTGTGAGCCCTGCCGCCCGTCCCTGAGCTGCAGGTCGCGGGCGGAGAAGTCGTTGCCGGTGGCGTAGCCGAAGACGTAGTTCAGGGCGTCGGCCTCGCTCACGTCGTGGGCGGTCTTGCCCATGATCACCTGCAGCTCCACCTCGTAGTCGAACTTCTTCGCCACCTTGACGGGCAGGCGGATGGTGCTCCGGTGCCCGCAGAGGGCGTTGTTGTACTTGTTGAAGAGGACCGGCGCCTTGGGCTCGGGGACACCCACCTCCAGGATGTGCTTCCGGTAGTTGAAACCGAGCATGATGATCTTCTCGGGGCGGGTGACGCAGGGCCCGAACTGCGCTTCGCTCATGGCCAGGGTGGCGCCCTTGGGCGCCGCCTGCACCACCTTGCGCAGGCCGTCGAGGTTCTTGCCCGCGATCACCTCGTCTGTGCTCGCCGGCACCGCCACCTTGAGCTGCTTGCCGGCCTTGGACACATCGAGGACGCGGTCGCCCTGCTTCACCCCCAGCCCGCCGTGCAGGTTGCAGTAGGCGAGGTTGCGCGGCCCCGCCCCGCCCTGCCCGGCCTGGGCCTGCGCCTCGCCCGCCTCGAGCAGCTTGCCCGCGATCGCCACTGCGCCCGCCGTCTTCAAGAACGTCCTTCGCGTGGGAGCCATATGCCCTCCAAGGAGAGGGCGCATCTGAGCAAGGATCGGGCGGGGATGTAAAGCGGGGGCGCCGCGGCAAATTGGCGGAGGAGGCAGGATTCGAACCTGCGAGCCCTTGCGGGCCAGCGGTTTTCAAGACCGCCGCCTTCAGCCTCTCGGCCACTCCTCCACACGAGGGATTCTAGCAGGTTGGACGTTGCGCCATGCTGCCGATTTCACTGGCGCCGGGCCAAGGCGCGATCGATCGATGCTCGCCATAGATGCGGTGGCGCGAATCCTCCATGGACCTCGCCGTCGATGACGATCAGACCCGCGCGACCGAGCGAACGCGCCTGTGCGAGCTGCTGCCTCTGGTCCTCGGTGACGCCAACCGCCGTCGCATAGTCGTACAAATCCAGGTCGACGCCGCTCTCCTTCGCCAGACCGCGGAGCACCGCAGGCGAAAGCGTCTCGGGCGGAGGTTGCTCGAACCCCTCACGCCACTGCCTCGCGAGGATCGCGTCATGCATCTTCCAGAAGCCGTCGTTGCCGGCGGCAGCCGCGGCGGTCGCTACCCGCGCTGGAAGGGCCTGCTGCGGGTCCGATACGTCCCACCAGACCAGCCGCACCTCGTCGCCGTAGCTCGCAAGCGTCTTGCGGAGCGGTGGCTCGATCCAGGCGCACTTGAGCAGGGACAGATCGCAGAACTCGTGCACCAGCACCGCAGATCTAGGGGGACCTCCACGGGCAGGGCGACGACCCGGATCGGGCAGCGCCAGGCGTTCCACCGGTCTCGGAGTCGAGTCCGCTTCCCGCTGGAAGTCGTCGTAGAGCGCCGCCGGAGGCACCCCTGCAGCCATCCGCCGCCTGGCCTCCGTCAACTCCTCGGAGACGGTGTTCTCCAGGAGGTCAGGCTCCTCGTCTCCTACCAAGCGCCCGTTGATGAAGAACGTGGGAGTCCCCAGATACCCGCTGGCCTGCGCCAGATCCACGTCGGCGTCGATCGAGGCCCGATACCGGCCCTCCCGGAGCGCCGCCCGGATCGCGCCGGCGTCGAGACCCTCCTCGGCAGCGATCCGGTCCAGGATCGGCGCTTCGAGCCGCGGGGCGGCTCCCAGCAGCTTGTCGTGGACACGCCAGAACATCTCCGGTCCCTTCTGACGCAGCACCTCCCGCGCAAAGGCGGCAGCATCGTCGGCGTCGAGATGGACGCCCCCAGGCGCGTCCCTCCACACCAGCCGGATCTTGTCGGGGTACTTCTCGAACAGCTTCTGCAGCCTCGGTTCGGCCAGCTTCGTGTACGGACATTGGAAGTCGCCGAACTCGACGATCGTCACTGGCGCGTCCGCCGGACCGCGTGCAGGCGAGTCGCCGATTGGAACACGGCGCCTCCCCCGAGCCGGGACCGTTCTGCCCGATTCAGCCACCCCGGGCCGGGCCGGCTTGCGAAACACGAAGTACCAGAGAAGCCCCGGCGCGGCGGTGAGCACGGCAATCGCGCCGAGCGCGACCACGATGCGGGGACGG
>DATKAG010000214.1:0-5126 GCA_035498355.1 Myxococcales bacterium
CGCCCGCGGATCGCCCCGGTCGCGCAGCCCGCCTCTCCGGGGCCGATGCGCTCGCCCATGCTGCCGCGGGCGAGGACCACGCTCCCCGGCGCGCACTACGGGTCGCGCCTCTATCCCACGGCAGCGCCGCGGCCCATCGAAGTTCCGCACCAGGCCACCCCCGGACAGCCGGGCATCTCCATTCCCCGCGTCGTCCCTCCGCCGGTCAGTGCCCCTGCCGTGGCGCCGCCTGCCGCCGCGCCGCCCTCGGGCGGGGGCGCCCCGCATGCTGCTCCGCCCTCCTCCGGCGGCGGCCCCCACGCCGGGGGCCCGCGTGGATTCCGGGCATCCGGCCCGCCTTCGTTGTAGAGAAGACGGATGCGCCGCGCTTGCGCGCTCCTGCTCTGCCTCGCGTGGGCCGCCTGCGGCGACGGCACCACCTGCGACGACGGCCCCGCCGACGTAGGCGACGTGTGCCTGCCCTCCACGGTGGCTCCCGACCTGCCCATCACCATCGAGCTGCGCGAGCTCTGCGGCCGCGGCTGCACCGACAAGCCTTCCTGCACCGCCGTCTTTCGCGACGCCCAGGTGATCCTGGACGTGGAGCAGGAAGTCTGCTCCGACTCGTTCACCGCCGCCTGCCTCTCCCTGGGCTGCCTGCAGCGCACCATCCAGTGCCAGCTTCCCTCGCTGACGGCGGGCGACTGGGTCCTCTCGGTGCCGGGCGGGCCCGCGCGCCTCTTGCGCGTCCAGCCCGGAGGGGTGGCCTCCTGCCGGTTCCTCGTCCCTTGAGCCGTAAAGTGCTAGACGAGGCGCCGTGTCCGTGTACCTGAGCGTCGCGCCGCCCGACGGCTTCACCCGCTGGAGCGACGCCGACTGGGAGCGCTGGCTGCGCGACCATCCCTGGGAGGCGGCGGAGCGCCTCTGCTCCCGGGGCGACTGGTCCATCTTCCTCTACCAGCTTCGCAAGCACTGCCCGCGCGGGGCCAAGGCCCTCGAGCCCTTGTTCGCCCAGCTCGTCAACGAACGCCCGCTCAGCGCGCGGGAGGCGGAGGACCTTCGCCAGGCGCTGCAGCTCGCCCGCGGCGAGCTGGACGCCCTCTCCGTCCAGGCGCTGAACGCCGCGGACGAGCAGTTCGCCGGCGCCGAGGGCCTGCAGGCGATGGTGGCGGCCGCCCGCGCGCGGCTGGGCAAGGAGCCCAGCGTGGGCGACGTCTGGGCCGATCTCTTCTCGCAGGTCGACAAGCTTCTGCAGGATGCGATGGGACGCAAGCGCGGCATCTACTTCGGGAACGTCTGATGGCCATCGACGTGCGCAGGGTGCTGGTGGTGGGCTCGGGAACCATGGGCGGCGGCATCGCCCAGGTGGCGGCGCGGGCCGGCTACCGGACGGAGCTGTTCGACGTCGCACCCGGGGCGGCGCAGCGCGCCCTGGAGCGGGTGGGCGACTCCCTCTCCCGGGCGGTGGAGAAAGGCCGCTGCACGGCGGCGGAGCGCGAGCAGGCGCTGCAGAACCTGTCGGTGGCGGCGGATCTGGAAGCCTCCGCGCCCCAGGCCGACCTGATCGTGGAGGCAGCGCCCGAGAGCCTGGAGCTGAAGAAGGAGCTGTTCGCCCGCATCTCCAGGCTGGCCCGGCCCGAAGCGATCCTGGCCACCAACACCTCCTCGCTCCCCATCACGGCCATCGCCGCTGCGGCCAAGGGGCCGGAGCGGGTGATCGGGCTCCACTTCTTCAACCCCGTGCCGGCGATGAAGCTGCTGGAGATCGTGCAGGGGGAGCGCACGCATCCCCTGGTGGTCACCGCGGCCCGGGCGGTGGGGGCCCGGCTGGGCAAGGAGGTGGTGGTGGTCCGGGACGCGCCCGGGTTCGCCACCAGCCGGCTGGGGATCGCGCTGGCCATGGAAGCCATCCGCATGCTCGAGGAGGGCGTGGCCTCCGCAGAGGAGATCGACCGCGCCATCGAGCTGGGCTACGGCCATCCCATGGGGCCGCTCAAGCTCACCGACCAGGTGGGGCTGGACGTTCGGCTGGCCATCGCGGAGCACCTCACCGGGGAATTGGGCGAGCGCTTCCGCCCGCCCCAGCTCCTGCGGCGGATGGTGCGCGCGGGGAAGCTGGGGAAGAAGTCGGGAGAGGGCTTCTACAAATACTAGGACTGGGCGAAGCGGGCGGGGGGCAGGAGCTCGCGCAGCCATTCCGGCACCAGCGACTGCAGGCGCGCGTCGATGGCCTGGCGGTTGCGCTGGTAGGCGACGGCGAGCGCGATCACCGACAGCCCGAGCGCGGTGAGGGCGAAGGGGAAGAGCACCGAGTCCTTGAAGACGGTGTAGGCGAGGCGCACCAGGTACGCGTTCACCCCCAGGGCGCCGAAGACGAGGAAGACGCGGCGGCGCAAGAGAACGCTGAGGGCGATGAAGCCGAGGTTGAGCAGGCAGTAGAGGAAGCGGCGCCACTCGCTGCCGCTGTCCATCGAGGTGAGCGCGCTCCAGAGCGCGGTCATGCCGAAGAGGTAGAGCCAGAAGGCGAAGTCCTCGCGGCTGCGGTGGTCGACGAGATAAGCGACCAGCAACAGGCCCAGCCCGAAACCGATGGAGACCTTCTGTCCCAGCTCGAATTGCCAGGTCCCATGCCCGGAGAGGTACGCGGCCAGGTCCATGGACATGAACCAGAGCGCGACCGCGGCCGGGGCCACCAGGAAGGAGAACTTCACCCGGCGGAGCGCGAGCAGCGCGGCCAGCACCGTTCCCGCCTCCATCCAGATCCAGCTGCTGCGAATGAAGGGATGGAAGTCGCGGAAGTGGCCGGGATCGTCCGCCGGCCAGAAGCCGGTGCCCTTCTCCACCCCGAAGATCAGGAGCGGGGTCATGCACACCGCCATGGTGCAGAGCAGGCCGCCGGGGATGCGCAGACCCGGGGTCCGCCACATCCGGGATCCTGTGTAGGCGAAGGCCGCGGCGTAGAGGGAGGCGATGGCCGCCACGGCCCAGGGCCCCATCCGTTCGAAGCCCAAGGTCATGAGCCAGCCCATCGCCGCGATCACCACCAGCGCGCCGAAGTAATAGGCGACGTCAAGGCCGGTAAAACGGGCCCGCGCGGGGTGGCGCTCGCCGAGGAGGCTCCAGAGCCGCTCCGCCTGGCCGGCGTCGAGAATCCGACGTTCGACGGCCTCGTCCAGATCGGCGCGCTCCAGGTCCATCCCGACAGTCTCGCACGAGGGGGGCTTTCAGCCAGGAAGCAGGGGTGTTACCAATTCCTACATGCAGCCAGTCGGCACCGTGGTGGCATTCGGCGCCGCTCCTTCCGCCGCCGCCGCCAGCCTCGATTCCACGGCCCTCGCTTGCGACTTCCTCTTCGCAGGAGAGGACCTCTTCCCGCGGATCAAGCGGGCGCACCCAGGCTCGCTGCTGCTGCTCCTGGCCGATGCCAACGACGACCCTGCCTTGGCCGCGGCCGTCAAGGCGGCGAGGATCCTCCAGCGCCGCGGAGGCGGAGAGGCCGTGCTCGTGCTGCCCTCGATTCCCGCCCTTCCGGGTCCGCAGGCGACCGCGCGCCTGCAACGCGCCGCGGCTCTCACCGGCGCCTGCGTCGTGCAGCCTGTCGGGAAGGCCGGATGGACTGACGCGGTTCGCTGCTTCGTCGAGCCGCTGGCGGTCTTCGGGCTGATCGGCGTGGATCCCGGCGAGATCCACCTGCTCCTGCGCCCTCGCGCCGCGTTGCTGCACCTCTGGGACGACGAGGAACTGGACCGCTCCCTGCAGCGGGCGCGCGAAGTGCTGGTGAGCTGCCGGCTGCGCCCCAGCGCCTCCTTGCGCGAAGTGGACTGCGCCGCCCAGCGGGTGAAGTCCGCCACCAGCGCCCGCCTGGTCCTGGCCGGCCCCGAGGTGGGCCCCGACAAGGGCCCCTCCGCCCTCGCCGCCGTGCTCCTCTAGATCCCTTCCAGGAGCTCCGGCAGGCGGCGGGCGAATTCGCCCTTGCTCAGCACCTGGTCGCAGCCGGCCGCGCGGGCCGCCTGCATCACGTCCTCGCGGGTGTGGTCGACGTAGCCGATCACGGTGACGGAGCCCGACTGCTTGATCTCCCGGATGGCGTTGATTGCGTCGAGCTGGGGAGCGGCGAGATCGATCAGCAGCACGTCGGGCTTCTCGCGCGCCACCTCGTCGGCGACGCGGGTGCCCCGCTTCAGCCAGGCGATGGGGCGCCCGCCCGCCGCCGCGATGACCTTGGAGGAGAACATCAGATCGTGGATGGCCGCGAGGATCTTCATGCGCACACTCCCGCGCCCGGCATCGAGCCGAAGGGAAGACCGAGGACGCGCGCCGTCCGCCCGTCCTCCAGCGGCACCTCGGAGCCGGGGACGATCAGCTCCTTGCGCACGTATCCGAGGAGGATGGCCACGCCGCCGACCTCGGTGGACGAGCTGACCCGCCCGTTGCCGCCGGCGCCGAGCCTGGTGCCCGGCGCGGGCGCGCCTCCGGCCACCTCCAGCCGCACCAGGTTCCAGGCGACGCGGCCGCGGTAGGTGGCCATCGCCACCACCTCCTGCCCTACGTAGCAGCCCTTACTGAAGGAGAGCAGCGGATCCAGGCCCGCCTCGATGGGCGTGGTCTCCTCGTCCAGGTCCGCGTCCCACCTGGGCAGGCCGATGGCCACGCGAAAGGCCTCCGCCTGGTCGGGCCGGGGGCGCTCCCGCAGGGTCTCCAGAAGCGACTGCGCTTCCGCCTCCGGGAGGAGCATCTCGAAGCCGAGCGGCTGCGCGCTGCCGGTGATGCGCTCCGGCACCATGCGCGGGGGGACGTCGCTGGGCCAGTAGCGCAGGCGGCGCAGCCCCGGCGCTTCCTGCATCTCGCAGTCCTCCATGATCAAGAGCTTGTCCAGGTGGGCGCGCAGGACCTCCAGCCGCTCGGGGGCGGTGGTGACGATCACCTCGTCGCGCCGGCGCCAGAGCAGCCCCAGCGCCACCAGCCGGCCCTTGCCGCCGAGGAACGCCGCCGCCACCGCGCCGCCGTAAGGCGCCGCGGACAGGTCGTTGGTCTGCATCCCCTGCAGCCACTTCTCCCGGTCCGGCCCTACCACCCGGATGGCGGCCGCCGGCCCGAGGTCCTCCAGGCCCAGCGGCTGCTCCGGCATCTTCGAGGGCGCCGTCCCG
>DATKAG010000215.1:0-15233 GCA_035498355.1 Myxococcales bacterium
TGGCCGCGAAGCGCTCGGGGCGCGCGATGCCGGCGAAGAGGAACACGCGCTGGCCGCGCAGGTCGGGCTGCGCCTGGTATGCGCTCTCCACCCGCGGGAAGGCGGGAAGCGCGGCCGTGCGCGGGTCGCGCGGCTGGTCGCACCAGGTGAGCCAGAGGAGGCCCCGGGCCACGCGCTTCAAGGCGGAGACGGGTTCGCGCAGCGGGCCGGCCGGGAGCAGCCGGCCGTTCCCCAGCGGGTTCGAGGCGTCGGCCACGATCACGTCCAGGTCGCGGGCGAGGCCGTGGTGCTGCAGGCCGTCGTCGAGCAAGAGAACGTCGGCCCCGCCTTTCAAAGCGAGCCGGGCGAGCACGACCCGGCTGGGGCCCACGAACACGCGGCAGCCCCGGCGGGCGAGAAGGAGCGGCTCGTCGCCGGCCTCCTCCAGGGGCGTGCCGGCCGAGACCTCCAGCGGCTCGCGCGAGCGGCGGCCGTAGCCCCGGCTGAGGATCGCCGGCTTGCGCCCCAGGGCTGAGAGACGGCGGGCAAGCTCCAGCGTCACCGGCGTCTTCCCCGCCCCGCCCACCGTCAGGTTGCCGACGGAGATCACGGGCGCGTCCACGCGCTCGGGCCGGGCGGTCATGCGGTGCGCAAAGGCGCCGGCCCGGTAGACGGCGGACAATGGGAGGAGCGACGCCGACCAGAGCGGCGGAGGGTGCCGCCACCAGAAGCTCACGGCAAGAGCTCCGCGATCAGCCGGGCGTCGCGCACCGAGGCCCCGCGCACCGAGGAGACGGCGGCCAATGCCAGCTCCCCCAGCTTGCGCAGGTCCTCGGGCCGGCCGAGCAGATCGCGCATCAACCGCAGCAGCGCCACCGGGTCCTTTACCTGGAGGCCGCCGCGCCCCACCAGCACCTGCACGCTGTCCTGGAAGTTCTCCATCCGGGGGCCGAAGAGCACCGGCTTCCCGCAGGCGGCGGGCTCGAGGATGTTCTGCCCGCCGCGCCGCCCGAAGCTGCCGCCCACGAACACCACGGTGGCGAGCTGATAGGCACGCACCAGCTCGCCGATGGTGTCGAGCACGATCACCGGGTCGGGCCCGCCTGGCTGCGAGCGCAGGCGCGCCTTCAGCCCCATGCCGCGGGCCAGGGCCAGCACCCGGGGAGCGCGCTCGATGTAGCGCGGGGCGAGGAGGAGGCGGAGGTCCGGGTGCTCGCGCCTGAGGATGGAGAAGACCTGGAGGAGCGCGGCCTCCTCGCCCTCGTGCGTGGAGCCGCACACCCAGAGCCGCTCCCCCTGCAGCGCCAGCGCCTGGCGCAGCAAAGGCTCCTCGCCTTGCGGCACGCTCACCGCCAGGGCGTCGAACTTGGTGTTTCCCGTCACGTACACCCGGTCGGGCGGAGCGCCGAGCGAGAGCGCGCGCTCGGCCTCGTCGTCCGCCCGCATCATCAGGACGTCGAACTTCTCCAGGAGGTTTCCCACCAGGCGGAAGAGGAGCCGGTAGCGGGGCACGTTGCCCGGCCCCAGCCGCCCGTTGGTCAGCGCCAGCTTCACCCCCGCGGCGCTGGCCGCCTGGATGAGCTGGGGCCAGAGCTCGGTGTACTCCAGCACCAGCACGTCGGGCCGCAGCGCGGCCACGGCCCGGCGGCAGGCGCCCGGGAGATCGTAGGGAAGGAAGGTGACCAGCTCCGCCAGGTCCTGGGGCACCAGCCTCTGCTGCGCCATGGCCGCCCCCGAATCGGTGACCGCCGAGACGATCACCTTGGCGTCGGGGCGCAGCGACTTCAGCTCGCGGACGATGGGCACCAGGCCCAGCACGTCGCCGGCGGAGGCCCCGTGCAGCCAGATCCGCGGGCCGCCCGGAGGAAGGATCACCCCGTCGTAGAAGCCCAGCCGCAGGCGGATGCCCTGCCGCACCCGCGGATGGAGGAGGAGGAACGGCAAGAGGAGCCAGAAGAGCAGGTACTCGGCGGCGATCGCGGCCCAGGTCAAAAGCGCGTCCCCACGGAGATGCCGGGCTCGAAGAGGAAATGCGTGGTGGTGCTGGGGCCGGGCTTGGTGGCCAGCTCCACCGCGGCGCCGGGGGAGAGCTGCACCGGCCCCAGGTCGAAGGCCGCCGCCAGCCCCAGCCCTCCGGAGAGGACAGGAGACCACTCCAGATACGAGGTGGAGGTGGCGAGGCCGACGATCCGGTCGTGCCAGGCCTTGATCCAGTAGGCGCGCAGGAAAGGCGAGGCGGTGAGGGCGAAGAGGGAGTTGATCCGCCAGGTGGCGATCAGCGGCACCTCCACCCCCAGGGCGCGGTAGTTCCAGACGTCGGTCTGCGATTGCCCGTCGGCGGTGCGATCGATCTGCTGCTCCGCGCTCACCCCCACCACCCGGCCGCCCAGCTCCAGCGCGATCCCGCCCCCGGCCGGCACGTCCCGCAGGCGCACCCGGGTGCCCAGGGCGGCGCCGGCGAGCATGGGGACGAAGGGGATGACCGGGTTGGTGAGCTTGAGCTGGGCCTCCAGCGCCACCCGCGACCAGGCCTGCCAGCGTACGGTCAGGTCGGAGGAGACCCAGGTGGAGACTTCGTACTGCTGCGCCTCGGGAGGAGTGGCGGGGAGGTCGTGGACGTCGCTGGGCCCCGCCAGCACCCTCCCGCTCTCCAGCGAGATGCTGGCGTGGACGTCGCCCTTGGCCAGGTCGCCCGCCGGCAGGAACGTGCCCGCGCTCACCACCGGCAGGGCGCAGCCGAAGGGGAAGAGCGCCAGCAGCGCCCCTCTCACCCGGAGAGACCCGGGAAGGTGTCGCGCAGCCCGTCGAACATGAACTGCACGGCGATGGCGCCGATGATCAGGCCGATCACCCGGTTCATCACGCTCAGGCCGGTGACGCCCAGCAGCCGGGAGATGCGCTCGGCGGCCACCAGCATCAGGTAGCTGGCCAGGCAGGTGAGCGCGATGGAGAGCACCACCGGCACGGCGAAGAGCTTGCGCCCCGCCTTCCCCATCAGGGTGGCGACGGTGGCGATGGAGCCGGGCCCGGCGAGGATGGGGATGGCCAAGGGAAAGATGGCCACGTCCTCCTTCTCCGTCCCTTCCCGCTCCTCCTCCGGCGTCAACCGGGTGCGCTGCGGCTGGGCCCTGAGCATCTCGATGGAAGTGAGCAGCAGGAGGACCCCGCCGGCCACCTTGAAGGCGCCCAGGGTGATTCCGAACACCTTGAAGATCAGCGTCCCCGCCACCGCGAAGGTGGTGAGGACGAAGAAGGCGGCGATGGAGGCGCGCCGGGCCATGTCCTTCCGCTTTTCCGGCGGATCGTCGCGGGTCATGGCCATGAACACGGGGATGGCGCCCATGGGGTCGACGACGAAGAAGATCGCCGAGAGCGACAGCAGGCTGAAGCTGAGCCACTCCTTGATCATGCGAAGCGCCGGCTGTTCACGTTCCAGCGCTTGTGTACCACCCTTTGCTTTCCGGCGCGCTTCGCCGTCGTTACCATTCCCTCGTGGAGGAAGCGACGTATCGCGAGCTGGTGGAGAACGCCAGCGACATCATCTACGCCCACGACCTGGAGGGGCGCTTCATCTGGGTGAACCGGGCCTGCGAGCGGGCGACCGGCTATACCCGCGAGGAGATCCTCCGCCTGCGCATCTGGGACCTGCTCGCGCCCGAGTGCCGGGGTGAGATGGAGAAGAACGTCTCCGCCGAGATGCGCAGCTTCGAGGTGGAGATGGTGGCCCGCGACGGACGCCGCATCCCCATGGAGGTGAAGACCCGGCTGGTGCACCGGGGCCAGATGCCGGTGGCCGTGCAGGGCATCGCCCGCGACGTCACCGAGCGCCGGCAAGCGGCGGAAGCGATGCGGGAGAGCGAGGAGCGGTACGCGCTCGCCGCCCTGGGCAGCAACGACGGGCTCTGGGACTGGAACCTCAAGACCAACCGGATCTTCTTCAGCGCCCGCTGGAAGGAGCAGCTGGGGGCCGGGGGGGACGAGATCGGCGAGGAACCGGACGAGTGGTTCGACCGGGTCCATCCCGACGACCGCGAGCGCCTCTTCGCCGACCTGGACCAGCACCTGGAGGGCCGGACGGCGAACCTGGAGGTGGAGCACCGGGTGCGCCACTTCGACGGGAGCTGGCGCTGGATGCTGGTGCGGGGAGCGGCGGTGCGCGACGGCGCGGGGAAGGCGTACCGGGTGGCGGGCTCGCAGACCGACATCACCGCCCGCAAGCGGGCGGAGGAGAAGCTGGTCCACGACGCGCTCCACGACGGGCTCACCGGTCTGCCCAACCGGTCGCTGTTCACCGATCGGCTGGGGCAGGCGCTGGCCTTCCAGCAGCGCCGGAGCGACTACCGCTTCGCCGTGCTGCTCCTGGACATGGACCGCTTCAAGACCGTGAACGAGAGCCTGGGCCACACCCAGGGGGACGCGCTCCTGGTGCAGGTGGGGCAGCGCCTGCGCGCCATCGCCCGGCCCGGCGACACGGTGGCCCGGCTGGGCGGCGACGAGTTCGCGCTGCTGTTGGGCGACTTCTCCGACCCGGAGGAGCCGGTGCGCACCGCCGCCCGGGTGCAGCAGGCGCTCTCCGCCCCCTACGACCTGGACGGCACCGAGGTGTTTGCCAGCGCCTCCATCGGCCTGGCCAGCGGGACGCGCGACTATTCCCAGCCCGAGGAGCTCTTGCGGGACGCGGACACGGCCATGTACCGGGCCAAGGCCCTGGGGCGCGCCCGCCACGCGGTCTTCCAGCCCGAGATGCACGCCACCGCCCGCGCGCAGCTCCAGCTCGACACCGACCTGCGCCGGGCCATCGAGCGGGAGGAGCTGCGGCTGCGCTACCAGCCGGTGGTCTCGCTGGGCAGCGGGCGGATCTGCGGGTGCGAGGCGCTGATCTTCTGGGAGCACCCCGCCCGGGGGGAAATCCCTCCCGGCGACTTCATCCCCGCCGCCGAGGACACGGGGCTGATCGTCCCCATCGGCCGCTGGGCGCTCTCCAACGCCTGCCGGGATGCGCGGACCTGGAACGACGCGCTGGCGGACGGCAACCCGGTCTCGGTCAGCGTCAACCTCTCCGCCCGCCAGCTCTTCGACCCCGGGCTGCTGGACGACGTGCGCGGCGCGCTCGCCGGCAGCGGCCTCCCCGCCCCCCGGCTGCGGCTGGAGGTGACCGAGAGCGTGATCATGGAGCACGCGGGGACCGCCGCCCTGCTCCTCGACCAGCTCAAGGCGCTTTCGGTGGGCCTCTTGCTCGACGACTTCGGGACCGGCTACTCCTCGCTCAGCTACCTGCACCGCTTCCGCTTCGACACCCTGAAGATCGACCGCAGCTTCGTCGCCCGGCTGGAGCGCTCGGGGAAGGAAGTGGAGATCGTCCGCACCATCATCAGCCTGGCGCGGGCCCTGCAGATGGCGGTGGTGGCGGAAGGGGTGGAGAGCGCCTCGCAGGCGCGGCAGCTGCGCGAGTTGCAGGTGGACTTTGCCCAGGGGTACTGGTTCTCCCGGGCCCTGGAGGCGAACGCCTTCCGGGAATTGCTCCGCTCCCGCCGCAGCTTCCCGCTGCCGCCCGTCTCCCGGCGGGAAGCGCGGCCCTGAGGATTCCGCTCCGCTCGCCGCTCCTTCGAGCCCTGTGATAGACCCGCGCGGAATGGCGGCCCCGAACCCGTCGCTGGCGGAGGAGCTGAAGAGCCTCCGCATCGATCGCGCCCCCGAGAGGCGGGGGCTGCCGCGCTGGCTCCTGCCCGCGCTGGCGGTGGCCGTCCTCGCCTTGGGGGCGTTCTTCGCCTGGCGGGCGCTGGGGAGCCGGCTCTTCGCCCCCGAGGTGGACATCTCCACCATTTCCCTCGTCTCGCCCGCGCAAGGCGCGCAGCTGCTGGTGGCCACCGGCTACGTGGTGCCGCAGCGCAAGGCCAACATCTCCCCGCGGATCGGCGGGCGGGTGGCGAAGATCTTCGTGGAGGACGGGACGGTGGTGAAGGCGGGCCAGGTGATCGCCGTCCTGGAGGACGCCGACTACCGGGCGCAGCTGGCGCAGGCGCAGGCGGACCTCAAGGCGGCCGAGGCGCGGGAGGTGCGGGCGCAGGTCGACCTGCAGGACGCGCAAAGGCAGTACGACCGGGAGCAGATCGTGCAGAAGCAGGGCGTCTCCACCCCGGCGGCGCTGGACGCGGCCACGGCCAAGCTGGGCGTCACCAAGGCGGCGCTGGCGGCGAGCGGGGCGGAAGTGGCGGCGGCCAAGGCGCGGGTGGAAGTGGCGAAGGTGAACCTGGACAACTGCTACGTGAAGGCGCCCTTCTCCGGCCGCATCACCCAGAAGCTCACCGACGTGGGGGAGATCGTCTTCGGGTTCACCAGCGCGGGCAACGCCGGCAACGGCGGCATCGCTTCTCTGGCCGACTTCGACAGCCTGCAGGTGGAGGCGGACGTCTCCGAGTCGCAGGTGGCCAAGCTGGCCATCGGGACGCCGGCGGAGATCGTGCTCGATGCCTTCCCCGACCGGCGCTACCGGGGCAAGGTGGCCGAAGTCCGGCCGCGCGTCGACCGGGCGAAGGCCACGGTGACGGTCAAGGTGGCCTTCGTGGACGACGCGAGGGACGTGCTCCCCGACATGGGCGCGAAGGTGACCTTCCTCACCAAGGCGCTGGACGAGGCCGCGCAGAAGGCGCCTCCCACGCCGGCGGTTTCGCCCGACGCGCTGGTCGACCGGGGAGACTCGAAGGCGGTGTTCGTTCTCCAACCCGACGGGACCGTGCGCAGCGCGCCGGTGATCACCGGCGGGCCGCTGGGCAACCTCCTCTCGCTGCGCCAGGGCCCCGCCCCGGGGACCCGCGTGGTGCGCTCCCCCCCACCCGACTTGAAGGACGGCATGCGCGTCAAGGAGAAGCAGTGATGGCCGAGACCCTTTCCGCACCCCAGACGGCGAGGCCGATCATCGAGATCCGCGGCCTGCGCAAGGTCTACCAGCGCGAGCGCCAGTCGGTCACCGTGCTCGACGGGATCGACCTCGACGTCCCGGACGGCGCCTTCGAGGCGCTGATGGGGCCCTCGGGCTCGGGGAAGACCACCCTGCTCAACCTCATCGCCGGCATCGACAAGCCCACCAGCGGGTCCATCCGGGTGGCGGGCGAGGAGATCGCCAACCTGGGCGAGGGGTCGCGGGCCCAGTGGAGGTCGCGCACCATCGGCTTCATCTTCCAGTTCTACAACCTGATGCCGGTGCTGACGGCGGCGGAGAACGTGGAGCTGCCGCTCTTGCTCACCAGGCTGGGGCGGCAGGAGCGGAAGCGGCGGGTGGAGGTGGTGCTCAAGCTGGTGGGCCTGCTGGACCGGATGGACCACACCCCGCGCCAGCTCTCCGGCGGCCAGCAGCAGCGGGTGGCCATCGCCCGGGCCATCGTGGCCGATCCGAAGATCATCGTCGCCGACGAGCCCACCGGTGACCTGGACCGCAAGAGCGCGGAGGAGGTGCTGGCGCTCCTGCGCACCCTGAACGAGACCCTGGGGAAGACGGTGGTGATGGTCACCCACGATCCCCACGCCGCCGAGGCCGCCAAGGTCCGCCGGCGCCTGGACAAGGGGCAGCTCACATGACGCTCCCCGGGCTGACGCTGCGGAACGCGCTCTTCCGGAACAAGACGCGCTCCTTCCTCACCATCTTCGGGGTGGTGCTCTCGGCGGTGGCCTTCCTCTTCCTCCGCACCATTCTCACCGCCTGGTACGCCAGCGCGGAGGCCTCCAGCGCGGACCGGGTGGTGACCCGCAACGCGGTCTCCCTCATCAATCCCCTTCCCTTGAGCTACGCGGCCCGCATCGCCCAGGTGCCCGGCGTCACCAAGGTGACCTGGAGCAACTGGTTCGGAGGCATCTACAAGGACCGGAAGAACTTCTTCGCCCAGTTCGCCATCGACGGGCAGAGCGCGCTGCAGGTCTTCAGCCTGCGCTTCGTCCAGGGCTCCAAGGAGGACTTCCTCGCCGACCGCAACTCCTGCCTGGTGGGCAAGGGGCTGGCGGAGAAGTACGGCTGGAAGATCGGCGACACCATTCCCCTCTTCAGCGAGATCTACCCCGGGGACTGGAAGTTCCGGGTGGCCGGCATCATCGAGGGCACCGACGACCAGAGCGTGGCCAACGTCATGTACTTCCACTGGGCGCGACTGAACGAGGCCCTCCCTCCCAGCCGCAAGGACACGGTGGGACTCTTCACCGCCACCGTGGCCAACGCCAGCGAGTCGCCGCGGGTGATCCGCGACATCGACGCCACCTTCGCCAACAGCGACAACGAGACCCACACCGAGACCGAGAAGGCCTTCCGCCTCTCCTTCGTCACCGGCTCCGGCGCCATCCTCTCCGCCCTGGAGACGGCCAGCGGGGTGATCCTGGTGATCATGGCCCTGATCCTGGGCAACACCCTGGCCATGGGCCTGCGCGAGCGCATTCCCGAGGTGGGGGCGATGCGGGCCATCGGGTTCCTGCCCAGGCACGTGCGCAACCTGGCGCTGGGCGAAGGGGCCTTGCTGGGCGCCATCGGGGGCCTTCTGGGGGTGATCCTCGCCCGTCCGATCCTCTCCGGGTTCGGGCGCGCCATGGCCCAGTTCGGCTTCCTCAGCAACGTCAGCTTCAAGCTCTCCACCGGCATCGCCACCGTGCTGGTGGCGGCGGGCATCGGCGCGGCCGCCAGCGCCTTCCCCGCGGTGCAGGCGGCGCAGATGGCCATCGTGGACGCGCTGCGGAGGCAGGAATGATCCCGCTCTCCTACAACGTCCGCTCCATCCTCCGCCGGCGCTTCTCCGCCTTCGCCACCGCCTTCGGACTGGGGCTGGTGGTCTTCGTCTTCGCCGCGGTGCTCATGCTCGCCCGGGGCGTGGAGGAGACGCTCAAGTCCACCGGGGTGCGGGAGAACGCCATCCTCCTGCGCAAGGGCTCCACCTCCGAGCTGACCAGCTTCCTTCCCCGCGAGGCGGCCAAGACTTTCGCCGCCGACGCGGCGGTGGCGGTGGAGGGGGGCAAGCCGGTGGCCTCGCCCGAGCTGTTCGTCATCTTCCAGCTCCCCCGGGTGGACAAGAGCGGCACCGCCAACGTGGGCATCCGGGGGGTGACCAGGGACGGCTGGGAGCTGCTGCGCTCGAAGAGCATCAAGCTGGTGGTAGGCCGGCCGCCGCAATGGGCCACCAGCGAGATCATGATCGGGCGCGCGGCGCGCGGTCGCTACACAGGGGCGGAGATCGGGCAGAGCATCACCATCGCCCGGCGGCAGTGGCAGGTGGTGGGGATCTTCGACGCGGCCGGGGCCGCCTTCGACAGCGAGATCTGGGCGGACGCCGACCAGATCGCCGACGCCGCCCGGCGCACCGGCTACTCGACGATGACCGTCCGCCTGCGCAGCCCCTCCGAGTTCGAGAGCCTGCGGGCCACGGTGGACGCCGACCCGCGCTGGAACCTGGAGGCCAAGCGCGAGGACCGCTTCTACGAGGAGGCCTCGGGCCAGCTGGCCACCTTCATCCGGGTGCTGGGCGTCGCCATCTCCATCTTCTTTTCCCTGGGGGCGACGCTGGGGGCAATGATCACCATGTACGCCCAGGTCGCTTCCCGCGTGCGCGAGGTGGGGACGCTGCGGGCGCTGGGCTTCCGCAGGCGATCGGTGCTGGGCAGCTTCCTGGTGGAGAGCCTGATGCTGTCGCTCCTGGGCGCGGCCGCGGGTTGCATCTTCGCCTCGTTCCTGGCGGCGGCCAGTTTCACCACCACCAACTGGTCCTCGTTCACCGAGATCAAGTTCCGCTTCCACTTCGCCCCGGACATCGCCCTGAACGCGACGATCTTCGCCATCGCCATGGGCCTTCTGGGAGGCCTCTTCCCCGCCACCCGGGCGGCGCGGCTGCAGATCGCGGAGGCGACCAAGGGATGAAGACGCGCGCGGAAGCCGTCGCGCTGTTGCACGAGTTCACCCTGTCCGACGCCCTGCGCAAGCATGCGCTGGGGGTGGAAGCGGCGATGAAGGCGTACGCGGGATGGTTCGGGGTAACCGATCCCGCGGAAGTGGAGAAATGGGGCATCGTCGGGCTGCTCCACGACTTCGATTACGAGCAGAATCCCACCGAGGATACGCACCTGCACGTAGGGACCCGCGTGATGCGGGAGCGGGGCTGGCCGGAGGAGATCGTGGAGGCGGTGGCTTCCCACGCCGACTACATGAAGATCCCCCGGGATACGCCCCTGAGGAAGGCCATCTACGCCTGCGACGAGCTGGTGGGGTTCATCGGGGCCTGCGTGAAGGTGCGGCCGACGAAGAAGGTGGCCGACCTGCCGCCCGAGTCGGTGGTGAAGAAGTTGAAGGACAAAGCATTTGCTCGCAGCGTCGACCGATCCTACGTCTACGGGGGCGCCGAGGCCCTGGGCCGGCCCCTGCTGGAGCACGTGGCCTTCCTCATCGAGTCCCTCAAGCCCGTGGCGGACCAGATCGGCCTGTAGAAGGATTGCGCGCCGCGACTTGACTTGGCGAGCCGCCAGAAAGCCATCAACGCCGCGCAGCACCGCCCAAAAAGACAGAGGAGGGGCAGATGCGGAAACTGTCCGTTCCATTCCAGCGTCCCGCGCTCGCCGCGGCGGCTCTTCTCGCGGCCCTGGGGCTCTCGCCGCCGGCCGCGGCGAGGGTGACCCGGATCGTCATCGACAAGGTGACGCCGCTCTCCGGCCAGACCCTGGCCTACGAGCAGGTCGCCGGGCGCCTGTTCGGGGAGCTGGATCCGTTCGACTCGCACAACAGCATCATCCAGGACATCGAGCTGGCCCCCAGGAACGCGCACGGCAAGGTCGAGTACATGTCGACGTTCCTGCTGGTGAAGCCGGTCGACATGTCCTTGAGCAGCCACCTGATGTGGCAGGACGTGCCCAACCGGGGCGGGCGGATCGTGCTGGCGGCGGCCAGCCGGCAGGAGGGGGACATCGGCCTGAGCAGCGGCTGGCAGGGCGACAACTCCGGCGACACCGCCCGGGTGCCCAACGACCTCGACGTCACCGCCCATCCCAACATCACCAACGACTACGCCGTCTGCCCCGTCGCCAAGCACCGCAACGGCAAGTCCATCACCGGGGTGGTGATGGGCCGCATCCTCAACGGCGGCGGCTTCGACTCCAGCGGGCCGGTGGGCTGCAGCGCCTTCCATCCCGTCACCCACTGGTGCCTGGACTCCTCGCAGATCATCGAGCACTCCAACCCGCTCGCCTACCAGCCCATCAGCCTGGACACCCGCGACTCGCGCCTGGAATCGCGCGACCACGAGACCACGACCGGGATCGTCACCGGCCGCCACGTCTTCCACCACGGCGAGTGGGCCTGGGCGCACTGCGACGCCACCCACCCGTTCCCGGGCACGCCCACGGGGTCGGAGATCTGCATGCGCGACGGCTTCGCGCCCGCCAAGGTGCACCAGGTGGTCTTCACCTCCAAGGATCCGCCGCTGCTCGCCGTGGGCACCGCCGCCTTCCGCGACGCCGCCGCGTTCTTCAAGTACGAGACCCACGACGACTTCGGCAACCCCAGCCCCGTGGCCAACGGCGTCCGCTGGGTGATCACCCGCGGCAGCTCGCAGTCCGGCACCTTCATCCGCCAGCTGATCCACTTCGGCTTCACCCAGGACGAGGCCCGGCGCAAGGTGTACGACGGCGCCTGGCCGATCATCGCCGCCCGCCGCATCGGCCTGAACTTCCGCTTCGCCAAGCCCGACCTGGTGATGAAGCTCTACGAGGCCGGCAGCGAAGGCCCGCTCTGGTGGGAGCGCTGGCCGGACCACGTGCGCGGCCTGCCCACCCGGGGAATCCTCGACCGCTGCCGGGCGAACAACTCCTGCCCGAAGATCGTGGAGCACTTCGGCGCCGCCGAGGCCTGGGGGCAGAAGCTGACCACCGGCTGGGTGGGGACGGACGCCGAGCACGACATCCCCCTGCCGGACAACGTGCGCCGCTACTACTTCGCCGGCAGCCCGCACGGGGGCGGCAACGGAGGGTTCCTCACCGCCGCGGCCCCGGGCGGCATCCCCAACTGCAGCGGCACCAACTACGGGCCGGGGACCTTCCCCACGAACCCCATGCCGCAGACGCAGACGGTGAACGCGATCCGCACCAGCTTCCGCCAGTGGGTGATGAACGACGTGCGCCCGCTGGACAGCGTCTACCCCAAGCTCAACACCGATGACGACGACGAGGACGACCACCACCACGGCCGGCACCACCGCCACGGCCCCTGGTGCGACTTCGGGCGCGGCCACCGCCCGCACCACCACGGCCGCCCCGACCTGGTGGAGCCTGACAAGCGGTCCATGGGGTTCCCGGAGATCCCGGCCGTGCACGCCAGCGCCAACCCCGACGCCCCGAACGACTTCATCATGTCCATGCTGCAGTACGACTGGGGCGACGACCTGAACTACACCGAGAACACCGGCTTCCACGACTTCGAGCCGCCCATCGTCCGGCGGGTGATCGACCAGGTGGTGCCCCGGACCGACGCCGACGGGAACGAGATCGGCGGCGTGCCGGTGGTGCTGCGGGACGCGCCGCTGGGGACGTACCTGGGCTGGAACGTCACCGCCACCGGCTTCAACAAGGGCAAGGTGTGCAACTACCAGGGCGGCTGGATCCCCTTCGCCCTCACCAAGGCGGACCGCCTCTCCGCCGGCGACCCGCGGCCCTCGCTGGAGGAGCGGTACGTCACCCACTGCAACTACGTGAAGCTGGTCTGCGCGTCGGCCGACCGGATCATGGCGCAGGGATACCTGCTCCAGGCCGATCGCGACGCGCTGATCACCGGGGCCGACGCGAGCAGCGTGCTCCGGGTCCCGGGACAGGCCTCCTGCCTGGTTGCCGGGGCACCCCACCCGACCTGCCAGTAGGGTGAGGTGAGCCGTAGGGAGGGGTGGCTCGAGTTGCGAAGTCACCCCTCCGCTTTCTTTCGTAGGATGCGGCGCCATGCTCTGGCCCCGGTGGATCTGGCTGCGCGCGCTCGGGCTGATCTTCCTCTCCGCCTTCTACTCGCTCGCCTTCCAGATCACGGGGCTGAACGGCCCGCGCGGGATCCTCCCCGCTGGCGAGTATCTGCAAGCGGTGCACAGGGCCTTCCCCCTCTGGAAGGCGCTCTGGTATGCCCCCACGCTCTTCTGGATCTCGGCGAGCGACGGCGCGCTCCTGGCGGTGACGCTTCTCGGGGCGGCGGCGTCCGTCCTCCTGGCGCTCAACGTGGCCCCGCGCTGGAGCCTGGCCCTGGCCGGCCTCTGCTTCCTCTCCTTCATCGGCTCGGCGCAGGACTTCGCCAGCTATCAGTCGGACGGGATGCTGCTGGAGGCCGCCTTCGCCTCCCTCTTCCTGGCGCCGCGCGGCCTGCGCCCGGGCCTGGGGGCGGCCGACCCGCCCGCGCGGCTGGCCGTCTTCGTCCTCCTCTGGGAGTGGTTCCGCATCTACTTCGAGTCGGGGGTGGTGAAGCTGCTCTCCGGCGACCCGCAGTGGCGCTCGCTCACGGCCATGGACCACTACTACGAGAACGGCCCCCTCCCCAGCTTCGTCGGCTGGTACGTGCAAGAGTGGCTGCCCCACGCCTTCCACGCCTTCACCGCCGTCCTCACCTTCGTCTTCGAGCTGGGGATCGTCTGGCTGGCCTTCCTTCCCCGGCGCTTCCGCATCGCCTGCTTCTGCGTGGTCTCGCCCTTCCAGGCGGCGATCATCCTCACCGCCAACTATGCCTTCCTCAACTACATCGTGCTTTGCCTGGGGGTGCTGTTGCTCGATGACCGCTTCCTCCGCCTGCGGGTGCCGCAGGCCGACTGGAAGCAGGCGGGCTGGCCGACGCGGGTCGCGCTGGGCACCGTGCTCTACGCCAGCCTGGTGGTGGCGCCGGGGATCTCGCGCTTCCTGCCCCGTCCGCTGCTCTGGCCGGCGGTGGCGCTGGAGCCGTTCCGCATCGCCAACCGCTACGGCCTCTTCGCGGTGATGACCGAGCAGCGCTACGAGATCGAGCTCCAGGGATCGCGCGACGGCAAGCACTGGACCGCCTATCCCTTCCGCTACAAGCCCCAGGACCCCCTGCGGGCCCCCGGCATCTATGCGCCCTACCAGCCGCGCTTCGAGTGGAACTTGTGGTTTGCCTCCCTGGGCGACTGGCGCGGCTATCCCTGGGTGGTGCGCACCGAGCTGCGGCTCCTCGAGGGCTCCCCTTCCGTCCTGCGTCTCTTCGCCCGCGATCCCTTCTCCGGCACCCCGCCCGCCTTCGTGCGCGCGGTGAAGTGGCAGTACTGGTTCACCAGCAAAGAGGAGAAGCGCTCCACCGGCGCCTGGTGGAAGCGCGAAGAGCTGGGCCTCTACGCTCCGGCGGTGAGCATGGGCCCGCAGGGCGTCGAAGTCGTTCCCTGAGGTAGCATGCGGCGTGCGACTGCGACGCGGCGAAGGCCGCCTGGTCCTGCTCCTGCTCGTGGCCTACGGGTGGCTGTTCGTCTTCTTCGAGCGGATCAACAATCCCAACGAGCTGGTGCGGGTGCACGCGGCCCGGGCGCTGGCGGAGGAGCACACCTGGTCGATCGGCAGGCGCGATCTGCGCGCGGGGCGACTCGTCGACCAGGGGCCCATCGTCGCCGACTGGGGCTACGTGAACGACAAGGCCCTCACCTGCGACGAGAAGTCCGCGCGCCCGCCGGACTGCGCCGGGCGCCTCTACGCGGCCAAGGCGCCGGGCGCCTCGCTCCTGGGCGCGCCCGTGCTGGCTGCGCTGAGGCTGTTCGGGCCCCTGAAGAAGACGTCCGCCGTGCTCGCGCTGCGCTGGATCTGGGTGATCCTGCCCTCGGTCGCCTTCTGGATCCTGTTGCGGAGATGGATGCTGGAGGCCGGTGTGAAACAGGGCGCCGCGCTGGTGAGCACGCTCTGCGGCGCGCTCGGCTCGCTCTCCCTCACCTACGGGCAGATGTTCGCGGGCCACCAGATGGCGGCGCTGGCGCTGGGGGCCGCCTTCCTCTGCGCCTTCGGCTCCCGCTTCCGGCCGGCCTGGTTCGGGTTCTTCTGCGCGCTGGCGGTGGCTCTGGAATACCCGTCGGCCCCCGCCGCCGCGCTGCTCGCCGGCGCCGCCTTCCTCCGCCACCGCCGGGGAATCCTGCCGGCGGCGCTGGGCGCGCTGCCCTGGGCGCTGGTCCTCCTGCAGTTCCACTGGAGCGCGTTCGGCGCTCCCTGGTCGACGCCCTACTCGCACCTGGAGAACCCGGGGTTCGTGCGCGACATCGCCCCGGGCGTGATGGGGATCT
>DATKAG010000216.1:0-7989 GCA_035498355.1 Myxococcales bacterium
ACCCTGGTGCTGCTGGCGAAGTGGATGAGCCGGGCGCAGCGGCGCGCCGAGCTGAAGGTCACCGGCCGGATCCACATCCTCCGGCACACCTTCTGCTCGCGCCTGGCGATGGCTGGAGCTTCGACGATGGCGATCAAGGAACTCGCCGGCCACCAGCAGATCAGCACCACGCAGCGCTACATGCACCTCAGCCCGGCAGCGAAGTCGGCCGCGATCCAGCTGCTCGATCGCGGCCTCGATCTGGCCGCCGAGGACCTGAAAGAGCCGGCGAAGCGTGGAGACATTGTGGAGACGGCGATCGCCGCTCCACAAAGTCCCAGTACTTCCGTCTAGTTAAGTGGTCGGGGAGACAGGATTTGAACCTGCGACCCCCTGGTCCCGAACCAGGTGCTCTACCAGACTGAGCCACTCCCCGAAAAAATCGCCCCGAAGGGGCGGGAGGAAGTAACAGGAAGGGCCGGGCGCGTCAATCCCGCCCGGCTGGCTGTCCGCCTGCTTGCCGCGGGCGCCGGTGCGGGGGCATCCTGCGCCGCCGTGACCGTCCTGGCGCTCTCGCGGCACCTCTCCTTCCACGCGCGGGGTGAGGCGGCGTTTGCCTGGCATGGGCTGACCGGGGACGTGGCGGAGATGAGCCGGGACGTGCTCGCGCTGCTGCTCTCCTTCGATCCGCCGCGCGATGATGCGCAGCCAGGGCCGGGAGAGATACCGGCGGAGCAGGCGCGGGAGTTCGCGAGCATCCTCCGCTCCCGGCGCTTCCTGGTGCAGGCCGGGCAAGGCCAGCCGGACGAGATGGCGCCGCTGTTGGTCGGGTTTCCCCGGCTGCCGCGCGCAGCCGTCTTCGAGCGGCGGGGCGAGGAGGTGACGCTCTACACGCGCGCGGGATCGGCGCTGCCGCTCGATCCCGTCACCGCCCGGCTGTTCCTGCGCTGCGACGGGGAGCGATCCCTGGGCCAGGTACTGGCGGACGCGGGACCCAAGGCGCTGGAGAGCCTGTTGCGCCTGGCGCGGGCCGACGTGGCCGCTTTCAAGATCCTCCCCAAGCCGGTCTCGCAGGGAGGAGTGCAGCTCAATCCCGCCGCCGAATCGACCATGCCCTATCCGGAGATCCCCGATCCGCGCGCCTTCGCGGCGGGCGGGCCGGCGCCAGAGCAGGGCCTCGACGAAGAGACCACCTTCGCCTCCCTCTTCTCCGCTCCGCACCCCAGCCTTGCGGGCCGCACCTACGCGCAGGCCATCGCCGGCGAGCTGCGGCGCAGGGGCGCCTTCAGGCAAGGCGCTCCGCCGTTCCGCGTGCTCTCCCTCGGGCTCGCGCTGGAGCTGCCCGAGGCGCAGGTGGAAACCAGCATCGCCCGCGTGCAGGAGCAGGAGGCGTTCCGGGCGGTGGTGGTCAACGAGATCGGCGCGCAGCTCGGCTTCTCCGAGGGCAAGAACAGCGGCCTCGTCCGCCTGGTCGCCGACGCGGCCGCAGCGCTGACTCCCTCCGGCGTGCTCATCGTCGCCGACTTCGGCGACCCCAAGGCGGACGCCACGCCGTCCAGCATCAAGTTCGCCGACCTGCAGGCGCAGGCCACGCAGAGCGGGCTGGGCGCGCGCGTGGTGCCGCTCGCCGAGGTGCTGGGACTGGACGTCAACGAGCAGGCCCTCTCCACCACCCGCGCCTCCTTCCCCGCGCTCCAGGCGCTCTTCGCCGCGCACGGGCTCGCTCTCACGAAACGCGCCTGGCTGCGCAGCGAGATCGAGAAGCTCGCCGAGGGGAAGCTCCACCTCTCCACCGTCCACGGCCTGCAGTGGGCGCCGCTCTCCGAGCGCATCCTCGGGCTCTCGCCCAGGCAATTCTGGGCGCTGGTGGCCGTGAAACCGGAGCGCACCCTTCACTAAGGAGGCGCGACCGAGTACCGGGCGGCCTCCCGCAGTGCGCGAATGGCCTGCGCGTAGTCCGGCTGCCCGAACACCGCCGTTCCCGCCACCAGCACCGTCGCTCCCGCGCTCACCACCTGGCGCGCGGTCTGCGGCGTGATGCCGCCGTCCACCTCGATCTTCGTCGCCAGGCCCCGCCGGTGGACCCAGTGGGCCAGCTTCTCGATCTTGGGCAGGCAGCTCTCGATGAAGCTCTGCCCCCCGAACCCCGGGTTGACCGTCATCACCAGCACCATGTCGATGGAGTCGAGCACGTACTCCAGGTGGTCGGGCGGCGTGTGCGGGTTGAGGGAGACGCCGGCCGTCGCGCCCGTCGCCTTGATCTGCTGCAGCGTGCGGTGCAGGTGGGGGGAGGCCTCCACGTGCACGGTGACGTTGGCCGCTCCCGCCTTGGCGAACGCCTCCACGTACTTCTCCGGCTCCACGATCATCAGGTGGCAGTCGAGCGGCGTCTTCGCGTGCCGCTTCATCGCCGCCACCACCGGCGGCCCCCAGGTCAGGTTGGGCACGAAGCGCCCGTCCATCACGTCCACGTGGATCAGGTCCGCGCCCGCCTTCTCCGCCGCCCGGATCTCCTCGCCGATGCGCGAGAGGTCGCAGGAGAGCAGAGAGGGCGCGATCAGCACGTCGGTCATGCGGTCCTCCTCAGGCGCGCGGCGAAGAACGCGTCGGTGCCCGTGCGGTAGGGGAGCGTGCGCATACAGTCGCGGTCCAGGCAGTCGGGGGGAAAGCCCGGCGGCGGACGGTCGACATGGAACGCAGGGAACGCCGTCAGGAAGCGCTGCACCTGCTCGTCGCACTCCTCGGCCATCAGGGTGCAGAGAGCGTAGACCAATATCCCGCCGGGGCGGACGTAGCGCTGCACCGAGGCCAGGAGCGCCGCCTGCAGCCGCGCCAGCCGGTCCACGTCCTCCGGCGTCCGGCGCAGCTTCACCTCGGGATGCCGGCGCAGGGTGCCCAGCCCGGAGCAGGGCGCATCCAGCAGCACCAGGTCGAAGCTCTCCTCGGCCACCTCGGGGATGGGCAGGGTGGCGTCCGCCGCCCGGGCGGTGAGGTTGGGAAGGTCGAGGCGGCGCGCGGCCTCCCGGATGGCGCCCGCCTTGCGGGCGTGCAGGTCCACCGCCAGCACCGAGCCGCGGTCGGCGATCTCCGCCAGGTGGCAGGCCTTGCCCCCCGGCGCGGCGCAGGCGTCCAGCACGCGCGCGGTGCGCTCCGGCGCGGCGAAGAGCGAGACCAGCTGCGCCGCTTCGTCCTGGGCCTGGAAGAGCCCTTGCTCGTGGCCCTCGATGTCCAGGGCAGGCGGCGCTCCCGCCGCCAGGATCAGCGCGTCCGGGCTGTAGCGGCCGGGGCGCGATTCGATCCCCGCCTGTCGCAGCGCCTCCTGCGCCTGCGCCACCGTCGCCTTCCGCCGCGCCACCCGGACGGTCGCGGGCGCCTGCTGCTGATCGGCCGCGCACATCTGCTCCGCTTCCTGGGGGCCGAGCAGGCGGAACCAGCGCTCGACCATCCAGCGCGGGTGCGCGGTGAGCGCGGCCACGTGGCCCACCGGGTCGGCCTCCCGGGAAGGCGGCTCGGGAGCGGCGCGCGTCTCGGAGAGCCTGCGCAGGACAGCGTTGACGAACCCGGTGGCCCGCGCGGCCTTCAGCTCCTTCGCCACCTCCACCGCCTCGTTCACCGCCGCTCTGGCCGGCACCTTCTCGTGGTGCAAGAGCTCGAACGCCCCCAGCCGCAAAGCCACCCGCACCGGCTCGTCCAGGTCGTCCAGCGCCCGGTCGCTGTGCGCCGCCAGGGCCCGGTCGAGCTGGAGCTGCCAGCGCAGGACCCCGTAGGTCAGCTCCGTCGCCAGGGCGGCCTCCCGCGGCTCCAGCACCCCCGCTTGCCGCAGCGCGGAATCGAGCGCCAGGTTGGCGAAAGCGCCCCCTTGCGCCACTCGCATCAGCACCTCCGCCGCGATGCGCCGCGCGGGCGTGGCCATGCGCGCGCTTCTATCACGGAGGCCGTTCCGAGGAATTTGCCTTGATCCCGACGGCTCCGCCCCGCTAGTGTGTATCGTCTATGCGGACCCTTTCCCGGAGCCGGCTTTGGAGGCGCTCCAGCCTCCGTCGAACTTCCCGGTGACCTGCTGACGCCCTTCGGCGTCTTCTGCCTCCTCGATCACGAACAGCGCCGCGACGCTTTCCTCTTCGAGG
Organism: Myxococcales bacterium; assembly: GCA_035498355.1. Taxonomy (GTDB): domain Bacteria; phylum Myxococcota; class Myxococcia; order Myxococcales; family 40CM-4-68-19; genus 40CM-4-68-19. The sequence continues at coordinate 4,107 of DATKAG010000216.1, forward strand.
GAGCGCTGGGGCGGTACAGCTATGTAGGCGTGGGGGAAGGCCCTTCCCGCCTCGAATTCAGGGGCGATGTCCAGCCGCTGCTCACCCTGCGCCAGGCCCTGGAGGCGGTGCAGGTGGAGCGCACGGAGGGTCTCCCGCCTTTCACCGGCGGGTACGTGGGCTATCTGGGCTGGGCAAGTGCGGCCTGGAGCGAGCGGCTTCCCCAGCGCCTGGGACCGGATCCTCTCTTCCCCGAGGCGGATCTGCTCCTGGTCCGGGAGCTGATCGCCTTCGACCACCGGCAGGGCCGCACCTGGGCGGTGGCCATCGGGCCCGACGCGCAAGAGCGCGCCGATGCGCTGGCCAGGCGCGTCCTGGAGGGATTCGCGCTGGGCCGCTTCCCCCACGGCTTGCGCATCCCCGCCGCCGAGTCGCTGGGAGCGAAGCTCTTCCGCGACAAGCGCAACGGCGCCCGCTTCCTCAAGAGCGGCCTGCCCGAGCCGGTGCCGGTGGGGGGCGGGGAGAAGCAGTACAAGGCGGCGGTGCGGCGGGCGCTGGAGTACATCCGCGCCGGCGACATCTTCCAGGTGGTCCTCTCCCAGCGCTTCGAGCTGCCCGACTGCGACGGCTTCTCCCTCTACCGCACCCTGCGGGCGGCCAGCCCCGCGCCCTACCACTTCTACTTGCGGCTGGGCGGGCGCGAGCTGTTCGGCGCTTCCCCCGAGCTGCTGGTCCAGGTGGAGGCGGGGAAGATGACGCTGCGACCCATCGCGGGCACCCGGCGGCGGGGCTTGACGCAGGAGGAGGACTTGCGGCTGGAGGAGGAACTGCGCGGCGACCCCAAGGAGCGGGCCGAACACACCATGCTGGTGGACCTGGGCCGCAACGACGTGGGGCGCGTCTCGCGCATCGGCTCGGTGAAGGTGGAGCGGCTGATGGAGACCGAGCGCTTCAGCCACGTCATGCACCTCACCAGCGAGGTGAGCGGGACGCTGCGTCCGGGGCTCTCGGCAGTGGACGCGTTCGCGGCGGCGTTCCCGGCGGGGACGCTCTCGGGAGCGCCGAAGATCCGTGCGCTGGAAATCATCGACGAGCTGGAGGGCGTGCAGCGGGGACCGTACGGCGGCGCGGTGGGCTGGTTCTCCGCCGCGGGCGACGTCCAGCTCGCCATCGCCATCCGCACCCTCTTCCGCAGCGAGGGCCGTCTCTTCGCCCAGGCCGGGGCGGGGATCGTGGCCGACAGCGACCCGGCCGCGGAATGGCGGGAGGTGCTGGCCAAGGTGCGGGCTTCGGTGGGCGCGGCGTACGGCGCGGTGGCGGGGAGGGCGGTGGCATGAAGAAGCGCGCCCTGGTGATCGACAACTACGACTCCTTCACCTTCAACCTGGTGCAGCGCATCGGGGAGCTGGGGGTCGAGGTCGAGGTGCTGCGCAACGACGCGGCCAGCGCGGCGGAGATCCTCGCCCGCAGGCCCGAGCGCCTCATCCTCTCTCCCGGGCCCTGCACGCCCAACGAGGCCGGGGTCTGCCTGGAGTTGATCGCCCGCGCCTGCGGGCTGAACGGCTTTCCCCGGCCCGAGCGGCCCATTCCCATCCTCGGCGTCTGCCTGGGACACCAGAGCATCGGGCAGGCCTTCGGGGGCAAGGTGGTCCGGGCGCGGGCCCCGGTGCACGGCAAGGCGGAGGAGATCGTCCACGACCGCAGCGCCCTCTTCCGCGGGATGCCCAGGCCGCTGCAGGGAGGGCGCTATCATTCGCTGGTGGTGGAGGCGAAGACGCTGCCCAAGGAGCTGAAGATCTCCGCGCGCACGCGCGACGGCATCGTCATGGGCCTGCGCCACCGCACCCTCCCGGTCTTCGGCGTCCAGTTCCACCCGGAGTCCATCCTCACTCCCGACGGGCAGACGCTCCTGCGCAACTTCCTCGAGGTGCGGTGATGCCGCTGCGCGAGCACATCAGGCAGGCAGTGGAAGGCGTCCATCTCTCGCGGGAGCAGGCCGCCTCGGCGCTGGATGCGATGCTGGAAGGCACGGCGCCGGTGACGCAGATGGCCGCGCTGCTGGTGGCGCTGCGCATGAAGGGGGAGACGCCGGACGAGATCGCCGGGGCCGCGCAGGCGCTGCGCTCCCGGGCGGCGCGGGTGGAGGTCGGGACCGATCGGCTGATCGACACCTGCGGGACCGGCGGCGACGCCTCGCACACCTTCAACATCTCCACCACCGCGGCCTTCGTGGCCGCCGCCGGGGGAGCGCGGGTGGCCAAGCACGGCAACCGCGCCGTCTCCTCCAAGTGCGGCAGCGCCGACGTGCTCGCCGCCCTGGGCGTGGAGGTGGAGCTGTCCCCCGAGGCGGTGGGCGCCTGCATCGAGGAGTGCGGGATCGGCTTTCTCTTCGCTCCCCGCCACCACGCGGCCATGCGGCACGTGGCGCCGGTGCGCAAGGATCTGGGGCTGCGCACGCTCTTCAATCTCCTCGGGCCGCTGGCGAATCCCGCCGGCGCGCGGCGGCAGCTCCTGGGGGTGTACGCGGTGCAGCTCGTGCCGGTCCTGGCGCGCACGCTGGCGGAGCTGGGCTGCGACCGCGCCTTCGTGGTGCACGGGCACGGGGGGCTGGACGAGATCTCCACCTCGGGCCCCACCGTGGTGTGCGAGGTGCGCGGGGACTCGGTGAGGCAGTTCGAGCTGACGCCGGAAGAGGTGGGAGTGCAGCGAGCGCCGCTGGAGGGCTTGCGCGGAGGGGATGCCCAGGAGAACGCCGAGATGCTGCGCGGCGTGCTCCGGGGAGAGAAGGGGCCCAGGCGGGCCGCCATCCTGTTGAATGCCGGGGCGGCGCTGGCCGCCGCGGGACTGTGCGAGGACATCCAGGAGGGCGTGCGGGTGGCGGAGGGGGTCCTGGACTCGGGCGCTGCCCTCGACCGGCTCGAGCGGCTGGTGAAGGCCTCCCAGGCGCGGAAGGCGGCCCCGTGAGCCACCTGGCCAGGCTGGTGGCGCAGGCGCTGGCGGATGTGCGCGAGCGGGAGAAGCTGCCGCTGCCCCGCGATCCGGCGCCCGTGCGGCCTTTTCCCCGCGCCGGGCTGATCGGCGAGGTGAAGCGGGCCAGCCCCTCCAGGGGAGCGATCAATCCGGGGCTCGATCCCGCGCGGCTGGCCCAGGCCTACGAGCGGGGAGGAGCGCGCGCCATCTCCGTGCTCACCGATCGCGTCAATTTCGGCGGGTCGCTGGACGACTTGCGCGCGGCACGGGCGGCGGTGGGCCTGCCGGTCCTGCGCAAGGACTTTATCGTCAGCGAGTTCCAGGTGCGCGAGGCGCGGGCGCACGGCGCGGATGCCGTCCTGCTCATCGCCGCGGCGGCGCCGCTGGCCACCTTGCGCGGGCTGCGGAAGCTGGCCCGCGAGCTGGGGCTGGCGGTGCTCTTCGAGGTGCACGAGGAGGGCGAGCTGGAAGCGGCGCGGGCTTGCGAGCCGGATCTTTTGGGGATCAACGCCCGCGACCTGAAGACGCTGGAGGTGCATCCCGGGGCCTTCGCGCGCCTGGCGCCGCTGGCCAAGGACATCGCTCCGCTGGTGGCGGAGAGCGGGGTTCGCTCGGCCGAGGACGCGCGGCGCTACCTCGCGCTGGGAGCGTCGATGTTGCTGGTGGGCGAGGCGCTCTCCGGGGCGGCCGATCCCGAGGGCGCCACGCGCGCGCTGGTGAGGGCATGAAGATCAAGCTCTGCGGCGTGCGGACGGTGGCCGATGCGCTGCTCTGCGCAGGGGAGGGAGCGGACGAGATCGGGGTGATCTTCGCCGCCAGCAGCCGCCGCCGCGTCACCGTGCAGCAGGCGCGAGAGATCCGGGATGCGCTGCCCGCGCGCATTCCCCTGGTGGGCGTCTTCCTCGACGCCGCTCTCGAGGAGGTGGAGCGGGTG
>DATKAG010000217.1:0-3740 GCA_035498355.1 Myxococcales bacterium
CCCCCGACAAGCTGGTCTGGGAGTTCGGGCTGCGCCGCAGTTGGGCCGCGACGGCGGTGGCGTGATGCCCGCCAGCCCCTCCCTTGCCCCTCAGGCTACTTGCGTGCGTCGGTCACCCGCAGCATCCCGCTCTCGAACGAATAGAAGAACGACCACCCGTGTACCACCAGGCAGAGCCGGCTCTCCCGCGCCGATTCCCAGAACGCGCTGTCCTCGGGAATGCCCAGCACCGCTTCCGCGATCTCCTCGAAGCGCAGCCGCGCTTCCCGAAGGATGTACTCAGGCGTCATCTGCAACACTGCCGGGGTGATGACCACCCGGGGACCGCCCTTGGCTGTCTTCTGTGGGTTCACCTGCAAAACCTCAGGAGGGTCGGACCCAACCCACAAGCCTTGACAGGCGCCCCGGGTGGCGCCGCCTCTGCGCACGGAACACCGTTCTTCCGCTCGCAGGGTGAGCGGAAGAGACACCGCCCGGGCGCCTCTTTTGCGGCCAGGCGTGCGCAAGGGTAGATGGGCGGGCGTGAACCCGACCCTCCGCGAGGTCGCCGCCTATTTCCTCCGCCTCGGGTTCACCGCCTTCGGCGGCCCCGCCGCGCACATCGCCATGATGGAGGAGGAGGTGGTCCGCCGCCGCCGCTGGATGTCCCGCGAGCGGTTCCTCGATCTGCTCGCCTTCGCCAACCTCATCCCGGGGCCCAGCTCCACCGAGCTGGCCATCTTCATCGGCTACGAGCAGGCGGGCGTGCCCGGCCTGCTCGCCGCCGGCATCTGCTTCATCCTCCCCGCCTTCGCCATGGTCCTCGCCCTCGCCTGGGCCTACGTCCGTTACGGCCAGCTTCCCCCGGCAGCCGCGCTGCTCTACGGCGTCAAGCCGGTGATCATCGCCATCGTGCTCCAGGCGGTACTCTCCCTGGGGCGGACCGCGCTGAAGGGCCGCTTCCTCTGGGCCATCGGCCTGGCCGCTACCGCCGCCTCCCTGATGGGTGTGAACGCCCTGCTCCTCCTGCTCGCCGCCGGTGTCGTGGCCCTGGCCCCGCGGGCGCTGGCCCGCGTCCACTTCGCGGTCCCCCTGCACTCGCTCTTCCTCTTCTTCCTCAAGGTGGGAGCGGTGGTGCACGGCAGCGGCTACGTGCTCCTCGCCTTCCTCCACGACGACCTGATCGAGCGTACCCGCTGGCTCACCGAGGCCCAGCTTCTCGACGCGGTGGCGGTGGGCCAGGTGACGCCCGGCCCGGTCACCACCACCGCCACCTTCATCGGCTACCTTCTCGCCGGCGTGCCGGGAGCGGCCGTCTCCACCGTGGGAATGTTCCTTCCCGGCTTCCTCTTCGTGGCCTTCACCCGCCCGCTCATCCCGCGGCTGCGCAGCTCTCCTGCCGCCTCCGCCTTCCTCGACGGCGTGGTGGTCGCCTCGCTGGCCCTGATGGCCGCGGTCACCTGGCAGCTCTGGAGGGGCGCGGTGGTGGATGCGACCACCACCCTGATCGCGCTGGCCGCGGCGCTGGCGCTCTTCGCCTTCCGGCTGAACTCCGCCTGGCTGGTGCTGGGAGGAGGCCTGCTCGGCCTCCTCTCACAGCTCTGGCGCGGCTAGTCGCCTCTTGCATCGGGCAGCCGCCGGTGGATGCGCGCCACCGTGTGCTTGCGCACCGCCGCCGCCCACTCCGAGTCCACGGCGTTGAAGGTCGGGTTGAAGAGCCGCAGGTCCAGGGAAAGGTTGGTCACGTACAGCCACTCGCCGTGCAGCACCAGGCTGGCGGGAAAGAGCAGCCCGATGGGGGCGCCGTCGCGCGAGAGGCCGTCGAAGTCGCCCAGCTTGGCGATGGCCCGGCCGTTCACCGGCTCGATCACCACGATCTCGTCCTCCTGGTTCGCCGCCACCCAGATGTTGTCGTCCTCGTCCACGATCAGGCCATCCGCCCCGTTGATGCTGTTGACGAAGACGGCGGGCGTGCGCGTGGCCACCGGGATCTTCACCACCGTGTCGTTGCCCGTGTTGGCCACGTACATCACCGTCTGCGCGCAGTTGAAGGCGATGCCGTTGGCCCCGAAGGGCGGCACCCCGCTGGTGGTGAGCAGCGGGCTCGCCGCCCAGCTCGTCACCGCCCCGCCGGTGGGGCCGATCTTCCAGATCACTCCCTGGAACGAATCGGAGACGTAGACGTTGCCCGCCCGGTCGAAGGTGAGCGCATTGGGTCCCGCGCTCGCGCCGCCGGGGATGGTGGCGAAGATGCTGGACGCGCCGGTGTGGGGATCGACGCGCAGGATGTTCTGCGACCCGAAGTCGATGACCAGGAGCTCTACCGAACGCCCCACCCGGTGGAAGTCGAGGCCGAGGAGCAGGTTGCTGGACCCGGCTACGTTCACCACCCGCTTCAGGCGGCCCTCGTGGTCGAACACCACCACCTGGCCGGGCCCCGAGGTCTTGCTGACGTCGAAGTCCGCCACGTAGACGTTCCCCCAGTCGTCGACGGTGATCCCCTCCGGGTGGCCGGTGCCGATGGGAAGCGTGGCGAACCGCTGCGCTTCCTTCCGGTCCCAGGCCCGGGCCGGGGACGACAGGGCGGAGAGAACGAGCGCCGCGACCAGCACCATGCGCGTCATGGGTACCCCCCCGAAAAGGGCGCCGACGATACCGCTTTCGAGAAGCGATTGTGACCCCGGCCCTTCGTCGGGATGTCAGGTCCGCGTCACCCGTTCGAGGAGATAGACGATCGACCGGTAATTCTCGCCAGTTGCGCGCGTCATCCCGACTTCGCAGGTCCGGCTCGAGGAATAGCAGCGGTCGTGCTCTTGCCCGCTCTTCACCTGGCTCGCCTCCAACCGGGTGGCCGAGGCGGTCAGCTCCGGAACTCTTGCGTCGGCTCGCAGATACGGGGCCGTTTCAGGCTGCCCGTTGCGCGGAGCCCGAGCTGGGCGGGCCGCTTTCCTCGCTGCTCACATCCGCGGAGCGCCGCCGCCAGAAGAGGACGAGCAGCGCGCACCAGCCGGCGCAGGAGATGGCCGCGCCAGCCCGGAGCAGAGGTGTCCGGTAGGTGAGCTCGATCCGGTGCGGGCCGGGGGAGACGGCGACGGCGCGCAACAGCACGTCCGCGGTGACCACCCCGGCCTCGGCGCCGTCCACCCTCGCCGTCCATCCCGGCGCGTTCTCGTCGGCGAACACCACGTAGCCGCCGGCGGGCGAATCGCAGGCGAGCAGGATCCTTTCGGCGACGTAGCCGTCGATCCTGCAGGGCGACAGGGGCAAGCCGTCGCGCTCCGCCGGCGAAGAAGGTCCGCTCCCGGTGAGCAGCACCAGCGCCGGGTCGGCCAGTCGCGCCGGGGAGAAGGTCCGGCCGATCGCCTCGTCGGCCTCCACCCAGCGCCAGCGCGGGGCGACGAAAGCGCGCGGGCGGACGCCCTCGGCTGGCATCAACGTCCAGGCCACCGATCCGCTGCCGGTGTCGGGGATGGAGGCGAGGACCAGGTCGGCGACCGCGCCCTGGGCCGGCCCGGGAACGGGTCCCTTGCGCGCCGCGCGGCGATCGGACGGGAAGATGCGCTCCCGCAGCGCCGAGGGGAGCGCCACGTACTCGATGGCGTAGAGGGAGAGGAAGGCCTGCAAGGATACGGGCCCGGCGCGAGCCCAGAGGGCCGCGAACTCCCGGCTGCGCCAGCCCTCGAATCCAGGGACGGCGGCGAATCCGAACCGGCCCGCGCTGTCCAGGTAGAGCGTCTCGTGCCGGTAGGCGCCTTGCCGCT
>DATKAG010000218.1:0-11546 GCA_035498355.1 Myxococcales bacterium
AACACCGTGCTGCTCGCGCTCGCCCTGGGGTACGCGGAGACGATCGGGGCGGAGGACATCTACCTGGGCGTGAACGCCGTCGACTACTCCGGGTACCCCGATTGCCGGCCGGCCTTCGTGGAAGCGTTCGAGAAGCTGGCCAACCTCGCCACCGCGGCGGCGGCCGAGGGGCGGGCGAGCTACCGCATCCACGCTCCGTTGCTGCGCATGAGCAAGGCCCAGATCATCCAGCGGGGGGTCAAGCTGGGCGTGCCGTACGCGCTCACGCATTCGTGCTACGACCCCGATGCGGAAGGCCGGGCCTGCGGCCGCTGTGACTCCTGCCGGCTGCGCGCCCAGGGGTTCCGGGAGGCGGCAGTGCCCGACCCCACCGTCTACTCCCCGAGGTGAACCCATGTTGACCGTTCTCGCCGCGCTCCTCATCGCCCAGGCCCACGTGCACGGTGGGGACGCCGTCGCCGCCTCCGACAAGGACAGCGCGGTGCCGGCGCACCAGCCCCACCCCATGGACCCGAACGCGCCCCAGCCGGCCGGCAAGGCCGTCAAGCTGGAGGTCGCGGGGCACCCGTCGCAGGCGTACGTGGCGCACCCCAAGGGCAAGCCGCAAGGGGCGCTGCTGGTGATCCACGAGTGGTGGGGCCTGAACGACTGGGTGAAGCACCAGGCGGACCAGCTCGCCGCGCTCGGGTACCTGGCGCTGGCCGTCGACCTCTACAAGGGGAAGGTGGCGACCGATCCCAAGGAAGCGCAGCAGCTGATGGGGAGCAAGGACGAGAAGTGGGGCGCCCGGGTGGAGAACGCCGGGCTGAAGTGGCTGAAGAAGAACGCCCAGGGCGCCAAGGTGGCGACGCTCGGCTGGTGCATGGGCGGAGGCGAGTCGCTCAAGGCCTCGCTGGGCGATCCCAAGGACGTGGATGCCACCCTCATGTACTACGGGCTGCCGGTGACGGACGTGGCGAAGCTGAAGACCTTGCGCGGACCGCTGTTGGGCATCTGGGCGAACAAGGACGGCTGGATCACGCCGGACAAGGTGGCGCAGTTCGACAAGGCCCTCACCGAGGCGGGGGTGAAGCACGAGTTCCACGCCTACGACGCGGACCACGCCTTCGCCAACCCCTCGGGCGGTCGCTTCAACCCCGACGCGGCGATGGATGCCTGGGAAGTGACGGTGAAGTTCTTGGCCGCGAACCTGAAATAGTGGGTTACGCCGCGGGCGCCGTGCGGCGGCGCGGGAGCTGGCGGATGGTGCCGTAGAAGCGCGCAGCGGCCTCTCCCGCGCGCTGCAGATCCCGGTTGTTCAGGTAGGCGACCACCGGCGAGGCCAGGACCGGCACCACCCGGCCCAACTGGGCGAGCCCCCGCTTGGTCAGCACCTTCTCGGCCACCCGGGCGACCACCTTGGGCCCGGCGCGGCCGGCCAGGTTCACGGTGTCGGCCCCGTTGGAGTAGCCCAGCACCTCGAAGACCTCGTCGCGGGCGCGGTCGGACTTGAGGTTCACCTTGTGCAGCAGCGCGATCTCCATGATCAGCGTGAGCTGGAGGACGGTGACGAATACAAGATCTGCGGGTACCAGGGCCAGCCCGAAGAGGCCGGAGATGGCGCCGCCGGTGGAGGCCCAGGTCTTCTTGGTGTCGGTGAGCCGCTGGGCCAGCTCCTGGGAGTTGGCGCTGGGGTAACGCTCGCGCAGCTCCTCCACTCGCCGGCGGCAGCGCCCGATCTCCTGCACGTAGACGCCCCAGAGGCGCTCTTTGGCGACGGTCAGCACCCGGCGATTGTATCAACGTTCATGCGGGCGAGCAGACCTGGCGGAGGATGTCCAGCTCTTCCAGAGCCTTCCCCGCCCCGATCACCACCGAGGAGAGCGGGTCCTCGGCGAGGAAGACCGGCAGGCCCGTCTCCTCGCGGAGCAGGGCGTCGAGGTTCTTGAGCAGCGCCCCGCCCCCCGCCAGGACGATCCCCCGGTCGGCGATGTCGCCCGCCAGCTCGGGAGGGGTGCGCTCCAGCGTGACCTTCACCGCCTCGACGATGGCGTTGACCGGCTCGGCCAGGGCGTCGCGGATCTCGTCGGAGCTGACGGTGAGGGTGCGGGGCACGCCGGCCACCAGGTCGCGCCCCTTGATGTCCATGGTGAGCACCTCGTCGCTGGGATAGGCGTTGCCGATGCCCATCTTGATCAGCTCGGCGGTGCGCTCGCCGATGAGCAGGTTGTACTTGCGCTTGATGTGCTGGATGATTGCCTCGTCCATCTTGTCGCCGCCCACCCGCACGCTCTTGGCGTAGACGATACCGGCGAGCGAGATCACCGCCACGTCCGAGGTGCCCCCGCCGATGTCGACGATCATGTTGCCCGAGGGCTCGGTGATGGGCAGCCCGGCGCCGATGGCCGCGGCCATGGGCTGCTCGATCAGGTAGACCTCGCGCGCCCCGGCGCTCTCCGCCGCTTCCCGCACCGCCCGCCGCTCCACCTCGGTGATGCCGGAGGGGATGCCGATGATGATGCGCGGCTTCACCAGCGTGGAGCGGTTGTGCGCCGCGCGGATGAAGTAGCGGAGCATGGCGGCGGTGATCTCGAAGTCGGCGATCACCCCGTCCTTCATCGGCCGGATGGCGACGATGTTGCCCGGCGTGCGGCCGAGCATCTCCTTCGCCTCCTTCCCTACCGCCAGGACCTTCTTGCCGCCCCGGGACTCCTGCTGCACCGCCACCACCGAGGGCTCGTTGGAGACGATGCCCATGCCGCGGATGTAGATGAGCGTGTTCGCGGTGCCGAGATCGATCGCCAGGTCGCGGGAAAAGAGCTTGTAGACACCGTTGAACATGAAGGCCTTGCGTCAGGGGGAAAGGCGCGCGGACGCTAGCATCCACCTGCTGCCTCCGCAACGCGCACTTTCGCTCGTTTCGGCCGCCGCGTCGAAAGAAAATTCGAGGCGGCGAGGCCGGGCTCCGACCCGATGTGCGCCCCGCGCCGACACCTGCAACATAGGGCAACACCGGCCTGCCTTGACCTTGCGCTTCGCTCCTGAAACAGTACGATGCTTCGCGGAGGAGGAGCCCCCATGCAGCGCCGCCGTCCCGCACTCGCGCGGATCCTCTCCGCCTTCGCGGGGCTCGCCTTCGGGCTCCTGGGCGCCGAGATGACCTTCGGGCAGCTCCGGCCCGAGGAGCCGCGCTCCGATGCCATCCTCTACTCCATCGAGGTGCGCAACGGCGCCGGCGATCTCCTCGCCAGCCCCATGCTGGTGGGCGAGGAGGGGCGCCCGGTGCATCTCAGCCTCTCCCAGGATGCGGGGCCGCGCAGCGAGCCGCTGGCCATGTCGCTCGATCTCACCCCCCAGCCCGACGGCGACAACCTCTGCCTCGGCTACCGGCTGGCGCTCGACGACGGCTTCGCCCACTCGGGCCGGATGACGCTGGCCTTCGGGGAGATGAGCTCGGTGGAGCTGGGCGGCGGGAGCCTGCGGCTCTCGATGGTGGTGGCCCGGGCGCACAGCCGCGAGTTCGAGCGCATCCTGCAGCAGCGCCGCCGGCCCGCGGCATAATCCTGTGTTACAAGCGGCCCGTGCCGCAGATCCCCTTCACCGCGCAGGAGCGCCGCCTGGCGGCGTTTTGCCGTGTCCTCGCCGTCCTCTACTTCGCAGCCGCCGCCGCCTTCGCGCTGCTCTTGCAGCCGCCCGCGCTGCTCGCCGGCATCCTCGCGGTCTCGCTGATGGCCGCGCTCGGCACCACCTGCCTGGTGGCGGCCACCCGGCCTCGCGAGCGGCGCCACGCCGTCCTCCCGGCGGTGGTGGCCCAGCTCGTCACCTTCGCGCTCTCCGCCGGATTCCTCCTCGCCGGCCGTCGCGCGCCGGGGCTTTCAGCCGCGGCGGCGGTGAACTTCCCGCTCTTCCTGCTCACTTCCTTCCTCTACCGCTCGGCGGCGCCGGGGGTGCGCAGCGCCCCCGCAGCGGAGGGGCCTCCGCCCGAGGCGGAAGAGCCGGCTGGCATCCAGCTCAAGGTCAGCAAGTAGGTTCGCAGGTTTTCTGCGTGGGGCCCGCCTCTGCGTTAGATTGCGCGCATGATCGGGGTGGTGGTCGCGACGCACGGCAAGCTGGCGGAGGAGATGATCCGCACCGCGGAGGCGGTGGTGGGTCCTCTCGAGCGCGTGGTGCCCCTCAGCGTGGTGGCCACCTCGCCGGACCTGCGCGGCGATCTCAAGTCGGCCATCGGGCGGGTGGACCAGGGCGACGGGGTGCTGCTGCTCACCGACCTGTTGGGTGGCTCCCCCACCAACCTCTGCGTCTCCTTCCTCGCCGAGCGCCAGGTGGAGGTGGTCACCGGCGTCAACCTGCCCATGCTCATCAAGCTCCACGGCCTGCGCCAGAGCGGCAAGCCCGTGGTCCAGGTGGCGCGCGAGCTGGTGGAGGCGGGCCAGCGCTCCATCGGCCACCTCAGCGACTCCTTGCGGAGCCTCGGTTGAGCAAGGCGCCGCCTTCGGTGGCGCTGGTGCGCGTCGACAACCGGCTGGTGCACGGCCAGGTGCTGGAGGCGTGGCTGCCGGCGCTCGACGCCCAGGGCATCCTCGTCGCCGACGACGAGGCCGCCGGCAACGTGCTGGCCCGCTCGGCCATGGCCCTGGCCATCCCGCCCGGGATCGCCTTCGCGGTGGTGCGGGTGCAGGCGGCCGCGGATCTCTTGCGGGCCGGGGGCAAGGGCCCGCCGGCGCCGCGCACCCTGGTGCTCCTGCGCGACGTGCGCGACGCGGTGGCCCTGCACGAGTCGGGAGTTCCCATCCCGCTGCTCAACCTGGGGAACGTCCACTTCGGCGCCGGCCGGCGGCAGGTGGCGGCCTCGGTCTTTCTCGACGCGGGCGAGGTGGAGGCGCTGGAGAAGCTGGAGGAGCGCGGCACGGTGGTGGAGGTGCGGCCGGTGCCATCCGAGTCGCCGCTCCGGCTGCCGGGGATCAAGGCGCGCTTCGCCGCGTCCTGAAAGGTGTAAGAGAAGAGGCCGATGCTTCCGCTCCCGGCCGGCGGCGCGCCGCACCTGCTCCTGCTCGCGGCGATCGCGGCCCTGATCGGCGGGCTCTCCGCCGTGGAGCGCAAGGGAGCGCTCCAGCTCATGCTCGCCCGGCCCCTGGTGCTGGCCCCGGTGCTGGGGTGGGCGCTGGGCGACGCCCAGGGCGGCTTGACCCTGGGCATCCCGCTCGAGCTCCTCTTCCTCGGCGGCGTCAACCTGGGCGGGAGCCTGCCCGACAACGAGTCGCTGCTCGCCGGGACGATGACCGCCATGGTGGTGCCCGCGGGGATGGCGGCGGGAACGGGCGTGGACGCGCCCCTGGCCGCCATCGGCCTGGCGCTGCTCTTCCCCCTGGCGCTCTTCGGGCGCCGGCTGGAGCGCGCCTCCGAGCGGCGGAACGCGCAGCTCATGGAGGAGGCGCTGGCCCGCGCGGCCCGGGGCGATCCGGCGGCGGCCCGGGTGAACCTCAAGGGGCTGCTCCTCCCCTTCGGCGCGGCGGCCGGCATCTGCGCCCTGGGGGTTCTCGCCTCGCCCCTGCTCGCCCTCGCCCGGGTGCGCTGCGGCGGCCCGGCGCTCTCCTCTCTGGAGACGGCCTGGTACGCGGTCTGGGCCGTGGCGGCGGCATGCGCGGTGCGCGCCATCCGCGACCCGCGCGCTCCGGCGCTCGCCGCCATCTGCGCGGCCACCGTCGTCGCCATCACCCTGGCCGTGCGGGGGATGTGGTGATCCCGGCCGCCCTTCCCCGGCCGGCGCGCCGCGTCCTCCCCCGGACGCTGGCCCGGGTCTTCCTCCGCTCCCTCTTCCTCCAGGCGGCCTGGAACCCGCGGGGGATGCAGAACCTGGGCTTCGCCGACGCCATCGCCCCGGCCCTGGACGACCTCTATCCCGATCGGGCGGCACGGGCCGAGGCGTCGGCGCGGCACCTCGAGTTCTTCAACTGCCATCCGTACCTGGCGGCGGCGATCCTGGGGGGCGCCGTCCGGCTGGAGGAGCGGGTAGCCAGCGGCGAGGCTTCGCCGCAGAGCGTGTCCAGCTTCAAGAGCACGCTGGGCCCGCCCTTCGCCGCCCTGGGCGACGGGTTCTTCTGGCTGGCGCTCCGGCCGACGGCCGCCCTGGCGGCGGCGGCCACCGAGCCGTTCCTCGGGCTGGGCTGCGTGCTGGTCTTCATCGTGCTCTACAACCTGGTGCACCTGATGGCCCGGGTCTGGCTCTTCGCCGCGGGCTACGTCCGGGCCGAGGGCGTGGTGGACGCGGTGGCGCACGCGCACCTCTCCAGTGGAACTCCTTTTCTCAAGGCTTGCGGCGCGGCGCTGGCCGGAGCCATCGCGGCCCGGGGCGTCGTCGATGCCGGGGTCCCGGGACGGCCCTTCCAGGCGCTGCTGGTGGCGTCGGGCATCGTCCTGGCTTGGGCGGCGCTGCCCCGGCTGGGGGCTACTCGCTCCGTCTACATTGCACTTTTCCTGGGAGCGTTGATCGGCGCGCACTTCTTCTAGCGGCGGCGGCGCCGCGGCCGTCCTTGTGGCGGCTCACAATCTGCGGGTATTCACAGTCAATCGGGTCCACATGGAAGAGACGATCGAGAAGAGCTGCACGGTGCGCAACAAGATGGGCGTCCACGCCCGGCCGGCGGCATTGATCGTCCAGACCGCCAACCGCTTCCCCTGCGACGTCACCCTGGTGAAGGACGGCCAGCCGGTGAACGGCAAGAGCATCATGGGCGTGCTCATGCTGGCCGCCCCCATGGGCACCACGGTCACCGTGCGCGCCGAAGGCGAGCAGGCCCAGCAGTGCGCGGAGGCGATTGCCGAGCTCTTCGAGAAGGGGTTCAACGAGGGGACAGGTACCTAGCTCTCCTGTCGCGCCAGCAGCCGACGGATGTTTCCCTGGTGCCGCAGGACGATCAGCAGGGAGACTCCGGCCAGCCCGTAGACTGCCTGGCGATCGGCGGTGAGCGCCGCGGTGACCAGCGCCACGGCCACGCCGGCGAGCGAGCCGATGCTGGAGATGCGGAAGAGCTTGTAGAGCACGAGCCAGGTGGCCGCTCCCGCCAGGGCCGCCCAGGGCGCCAGCGCCAGGGAGACCCCGAGGCCGGTGGCCACTCCCTTGCCGCCGCGGAAGCGGAGCCAGACCGGGAAGCAATGCCCCAGGACGGCGGCCACCGCGCAGGCGGCCGCGAGCATCGGCGGCGCGCCCGGGGCACAAGCCGCGAAGAGCACCGGGACCAGGCCCTTCAAGGCGTCGAGAAAGAGGGTGGTGAAGGCGGCGGGCTTGCCGGCGGCGCGCGCTACGTTCGTCGCCCCGATGTTTCCCGAGCCCACCTCGCGCACGTCCTTGCCGCTGGCGATGCGGGTGACGAGCAGGCCGAAGGGAATGGACCCGCAGAGATAGGAGACCGCGGTCCAGCCCCAGGTCACGGCGCATTCCGCAGGAGCAGGTAGATCCAGTTGGCGACGACGGCCAAGGCGCAGGCCCAGCGCCAGGAGGCGCCGGGCGGAGCGATGCGCGGAGCATAAGGCAGGCCGGCGAGGCGGAGCGCGGTCCAGAGCGCATGCACGGCGGCGGCCCCCGCCAGCAAGGCCCCCAGCGGGCTGGAGGAAACCGCGGAAGCGAGCTGCCCGCGGATGGCGAACTGGAAGGCGTGCGTAAGCCCGCAGCCGAAGCAGGGCAAGGAGGTGGCGGCGCGGAACGGGCAGGCGAAGAGCGCCAGGAGCGGCGTGTCGACGGGGAGCGCGGCGGCGGCCAGGAGCAGCAGCGCCCCCGTCCCGGCGAGGCCGAGCGCGTGCACGGAGGGCGGGCCGGCGCGGACGAAGCTCACGGCTGCAGGGTGTTGCGCAAGGTGACCGCCAAAGTGCCCATGGCGAGAAAGCCCAGGCAGCAGATCAGCAGGTAGGGGACGAGCACGGAGGCGGCCGCGCCCGCGGTGGAGATGCGGTGGGTGACCTTCATCCCGATGCCGGTGAGGATCACCAGCCAGATCGTCCCGACGATCCATCCGCAGGCGGGCACGGCCAGCAGAACCAGGGGAGCGCAGGAATAGGCGCAGGCGGCGAAGGTGGCGGGGAACCCGCGCTTCGCCTGGCGGAGCAGCGCCGCCACCGCGTGGGTGACGCCGGCGTTCAGGTAGAGGAGCACGAAGGCGAAGACAGGCGTGAGCGCCGCCAGAGAGATCACCGCCCCCGGCGTGCTGGCGTCCGTCTGCACCTGCAGCATCCTCTTCAGCATCGGGGCGATGTCGGGATTCTGCGCCACCGCCGCGATCAGCTGCCGCATGCGCTCGGTCTGGCCGTGCAGCAGCATGCGCTCGAGGATCTGGCCCACCGCCCAGAACACCGAGGTGGTGAAGACCGCGAACCCGAGCTGCGCCGCTCCCCGGTCCAGCCGGGCTTCCGCGAACAGCCGCCCGGGCTCGAGCAGCGCCTGCTGCAGCGTCTGCCCCCACCCCGTCCAGAATCCCAGCTCGGCGCGCCGCTCCCAGGGCGTGCCGGCGCCCTCCCGCACCAGCTCCGCCGCAGGGGGCGGGGGAGCGACGTTGGGCTCGGGCACCAGGAGCGGCTTGCCGCAAACCGGACATGTCTGGCGGCCCGACTGCTCCGTGCTGAAGGTGTTGTGGCAGCTCGGACAGCGGGCGAGCACAGCGCCTTCTAGCACGTCCGGCGGCAGACAGCCGGGCGCAAGGGCTGCTTCCGTGCCGTGCGCGCGATGCCTACCTCTCCGAGGCAACCGGGAATTTCCTGGACGCGACTCGCGGCGCGCCCCGAAAGCGGACGCCGCCACAACCCCTCCGAGGAGGCACTACATGAAGTACACATATGGTCTGGCGCTGGCGGCCGCGCTGATCTTCGGCTGCAGCAGCAGCAACAAGAACACGCGGACGTCCGCGAACGACACCGGGACGACGCAGAACGGCTCGATGGCCGGCACCGGGACCACGGCCGGCACCCAGGCCACGGCGCAGCAGGGCACCTCGGCGTCGACGAACGCCACCGCCTCGAACAACACCGGCACCGACACCAACCCCTCGTCCTCCACCACCCAGCCGGCCGGGGGCCCCTCGAACGGCGACAACGGGAGCTCCTCCTCCGCGACGAGCGGGACGAGCCCGAGCTCCTCCGGCCAGACCGCCAGCAACCCCTCCGGCTCCACCTGGGGCCAGGGCGCGACGGCAGGCGCGGCGGGCGCCGCGGCGGGCAGCACGGCCAATTCGGGAACCAGCTCCGGCAGCGACTACGGCCAGAACGGCACTTCGTCCGGGTCGACCTATGGCCAGAACGGAACCAGCTCCTCCGGCTCCACCTACGGCCAGAGCGGGACCTCCCCCTCCGACAACACCGGCAGCTCCGCGTCGTCGGGCGTGGGCGCGGCCGGCGTGAGCTCGCAGTCCGACCAGGCGAACCTGCAAACGGTGACGGGCGCGGTGGCCAAGGTCGACCAGAACAGCATCACCCTGGACCAGGCGTCCGGCGGCATGACCTTGACCGTCGACTCGCAGACGCAGGTGCTCCGCCAGGGGCAGCCCGTGGCGGCCGGCATCTCCGCCATCAAGGAAGGCACGCAGGTGCGCGCCAGCTTCGATCCCGCCTCCAACCGGGCGGACAAGATCGAGGTGATGGGCAAGGCGAAGCACCACCACCACAAGAGCAGCAGCAGCTCGATGAACCAGTCCCAGACGGGGAGCGGCTCGAGCGACAGCAGCAGCAACCCGAAGTAGTTGCGGGGCGTGGCCCGCTCTCCGGGTGGCGGGCCGCGAACGCCGGGCGCCGGGTCCTCTCGCGAGGGCCCGGCGCTTGGGCTTCGAGAGCGGGGGTCGCGCGCCGGTCCTGCCCGGGGTAGAAACGGCGCATGCCCGGCAAAGGCTTCCTGGTCCGCGAGCACCACCGCGCCCTCCTCACCCTGCACGCGCTGGTCATGCTCAGCGGGCTCCTGGCCTGCGCCGCGCTCAACCGGCGGCTGTCGCCGGACAGGCTCTGGGTGCAATGGGTGGCTCTGGGCTGGGGGGCCGTCTTCCTCGTCCACCTCTGGATCTTTTCGCGCGGCACCCTGGCCACCATGGGGAAGCACCGCTAGGTGTCGATCCTCGCCACACTGCGCCAGGATCGCACGGGCGAGTGGAAGAACCTCGACGACTACCTGCGCGAGCTGCGCCGCCGGGAAACCGGCGCGCTGGCGGCGCTGGCGGGGGTGCTCACGGCCCCGGCGCAGGAGCAGAAGGAGCTGGCGGGCCACGGCGAGGCGGGCGCCGTCCTCCTGGAGGTGGCGTCGGATTTGCGCGTGCCCAAGGGAGCGCGCCTGGCGGCGGCGCGCTGCCTCCTGGAGGCGGGCATCGGGCCGCCGGCGGTGGGGCATCTGTTCACCGGCGCCGGCGATCTGGCCACGGACCCGCGGCTGGGCGCGGTGGGGCGCAAGCTGGTGGAGGCCGGCCTCTCCGCCGCGCTGCAGCTCGGGGGCGAGTCCTCGCAGATCACGCTGGCGGCAGGCGCTTTCGCCCGCGCCGTGCACGCGGGCGCTTCCGCGGTGGGGCAGGCGCGGATCCGCGAGCTGCTCTCCGGCGCGCCGGAGCTGCATGCCGGGGCCATCGCCGGGCGGTTCGCGCTGGGCATCGAGGAGCTCCCGGAAGGCCACCGCGCGGGCTGGAAGCGCCTCTTGCAGGAGACCTGCGCCGCCTGGCGTCGCGCGCCGGCCGCGGCCCGGCGGGTGGGGTTGGCGCCCGCCTGGCCCCCGAACCTTCCCGAGGCCTTCGCGGCCATGATTCGCGAGGCCGAGCAGCAGGCGCCGGCAGGCGAGGCTCCTGACGCGGCGAGGGATCCGGCCGCCTCGAAGAAGCCTGCTGCCGGCAAGCCCGAAGAAAAGGCGAAGGGAGCGCCCCCCAAGGTGGCAGCGGGAAAGACGCTGGCGCCCGCCATCCGCCGCTCTCCCTTCCGCCGGGCGATCGGCTCGGTGATGGAGGTCCCCGCCTCGCCCAGGCCGATGGAAGCGGTGGCCGCGCGCCCGGCCGCTTCCGAGCCGCCGCCAGGGCCCGCGGCGCACGGCCCGCTGCCGCTCGCGCCTCTCCCATCGCGGGAGAAGAAGGAGGAGCCGACGTTCGACAGCCGGGGCCGGCAGGTTCCCCGGGCCGACCGCTGGAGCGAAGAGCAGTTCGAATGGGCGGAACCGTCCCTGCCCTCGCCGGAGCTGCCGCCGCCCCCGCGCGTCCGCCGCGCCCAGGGGCCGTTCGCGCAAAGGGTGCAATCGATCTTCGAGGACCGGCCGGAGGCGGTGGAGCGGCTCTGCGCCGCCGCCGAGGCGCGGGCGGCGTCCGCGGGCGAGGAGCCGATGCTGCGGGAGATCTCTGCCGAGCTGTCGCGGGAGGTGTGGAGGGAACGGACCCTGCCACCGGAGCAGGCGCAGAGATTGCGGGCCGTTGCCGGGGACGCGGCGCAGCCGGGCCCCTGGCGCTCCGCCGCCCGGCGGCTGCTCGATTTCTTTGTGTCCGGGCGGGCGTGACGGCGGTCTTTCGCGGAATCGCCGCGCTGCGGCGAGAAACGTTGCCAGAAGGACCTTCAGATGCTAACGGTGC
>DATKAG010000219.1:0-7420 GCA_035498355.1 Myxococcales bacterium
GTCCCGTTCCAGGAAGACCGCTTGAAGTCGCTCTACCGCAACCGCCTCGACTACGTGCTGAAGGTGCTGGTGCAGAGTGCCAGGCTGGTGGAGCAGCGCTTCTGGCTCCTGCCCGACGCGGCGGATGCCGTCAACCGCGCCGTCCACGCGGACGTTCCCTAGGCCCTGCCGAGCGCAGGCGTGGCTTTGGGCCTCCGCTTTTCCTGCGTGTTCGCGCGGAGGCGCGAACACGCTCAAGGAGACGCCAGCCACTCCGCGAAGGCGTCGAACGAGACCTCGCGGCCGAGGAAGTCCTTCACCAACTCGGCCGCGGGGCGGCCGCCGCCGGGCTCGAGGATGGCCCGGCGGTAGCGCGCGGCCGGCGCCGGGTTGAGCAGTCCCTCCCGGCGGAAGACGCCGAAGAGATCCTTGGCGATCACCAGCGACCACATGTACGTGTAGTAGATGGCCGAATACCCCTCCAGGTGCCCGAAGCTCTCGTGGAAGTACGTCCCGGGCACGTGGCGGAAGGGCGTGTATCTCTCCTGCTGCGCGGCGGAGAGCGCGGTGGTGTCCAGCCCCGCCGGATCGCGGTCGTGCAGGCGCAGGGAGGTGGCGGCGTAGAACATCTGCTGCCGCACCCGCAGGCCCTTGCCGAACTCGTCGGCCAGGCGCATCCGCGCCACCACCGCCTCCGGCAACGGCTCGCCCGTCTCCACGTGCCGGGCGAAGCGCCGCAGCACGGGGGCATCCCAGCACCACTCCTCCAGCATCTGCGAGGGGGCCTCCACGAAGTCCCACTCGGTGCGCACGCCGGACAGCCCCGCCCAGCGCGTCTGTCCGCCGAAGAGGTGGTGCAACAGGTGCCCGAACTCGTGGAAGAACGTCACCACCTCGCCGTGGTCGAGCAGCGCCGGCTCCGCTCCCGGCCGGGGGAAGTTGCAGACCAGCGCCCCTTCCGGCAGCGCCCCTCCCCGCACTCCGGAAGCGAGGGTGAACTGCGCCGCGTGCTTGTACTTGCCCTCCCGGGGGAAGAGATCGAGGAAGAAGCGGCCGATCACCCGGCCCTCCTCCAGCGCCTCCCAGGCGGTGACGTCCGGGTGCCAGACCCGCGCGTCCGCCACGGGGCGGTACTCGATCCCGAACATGCGGGCGCTGATCTCCAGGAGCCCGTCCAGCACCCGCCGCAGTTCGAAGTAGGGGCGCACCGACTGTGAATCGAACCCCAGCTTCTCCGCCCGCACCCGCTCCTTCAGCGCCTCGGAGTCCCAGGCCTCCACCCGCGCGGCGGAGGGATCGTCGCGCCGCTTTCGCTCCAGCAGCACCTGGTAGTCGCTCCCCGCCCGGGCCTCCGCGGCGGCGGCGATGCGCTCGATGAAGTCCTCGGCCGCCCGGGCGCTGCCGATCATCTTGTCCTCGGTGACGCAGGCGGCCCAGCTCTCGTAGCCCAGCAGGCGCGCCAGCTCCCAGCGCCGGGCGAGCATCCGGTCCAGCACCTCCAGGTTCTTCGGGTGGGCGCGCTGCCGGTACACCTTCCACAGCCGCTCGCGGGCCGCGCTGGAGCGCGAGTACGTCATGAAGGGGAGGTAGTCGGGAGAGTCGGTGCTGACGGTCCCCGACCCGTGCCCGCGCAGGTAGTCGGGGGGCAGGCCCTCCATCTCCGCCGCCG
Source organism: Myxococcales bacterium (assembly GCA_035498355.1). Lineage (GTDB taxonomy): Bacteria > Myxococcota > Myxococcia > Myxococcales > 40CM-4-68-19 > 40CM-4-68-19. The sequence goes on from DATKAG010000219.1 coordinate 1,649, forward strand.
ACGCCTGGATGCTGCGCACGTCGTCACGGATGTTGCGCTGGAACTCCTGCCCGATGCGCACCAGCTCCTCGTTCAGGGCCCGCACCCGCGCCCGGGTGGCCGCGTCCTTGTCCACCCCGGCCCGGCGGAAGTCGCGCAAGACGCGGAAGAGGTACCAGCGGGTGGCGGCATCCTCGCCCGAGGCATCCAGGCGGGAGAGGGGGGCGTGCAAGGCCGGGTCCAGGGAAAGGCTGGTGGAGAGGGCCTCCGCCTCCTGCTCGCAGCGCTCGCCGGCGTCGCGCATCTCCGCGTCCGGGTGCACCGAGCGCAGGAGCGAGGCGCGGGCGCTGGCGTCGGAGAGGGCGGAAGTGGCCTGGTCCCAGGCCCGCAGCGACTCCAGGGAAGGCGGCAGCGACTTCAGCCGTTCGGCGGCCGCCCGGGCGCGCGCCAGGTCCTCGTCGGAGGCGCGCACGAAGGCCTCGCGGGTGCCGGAGAGCAGGGAGGCGGCGACGCTCGCGCCGCTCATGCGGCGAGCAGTTTCTCGCGCAAGCCCTGGTACACCTGGAGGGTGGCCTGCAGGGTGATCCGGTCGCCCTGCTCGAGGGAGCAGGCGCCCACCGGGTCGAAGAAGGTCTCCCCGTCCCGCCGGCGCACGTGGAGGATCAGCACCCCGCTCTCGTCGCGGATCTGGGCCACGGTCTTCCCGGCGATCAGCCCGCCGCGCACCTCCACCTCGGCCACCACCATCAGCCGGCCGGCCAGCTCGAAGGAGTTCTTGATCGCGGGATCCAGCGCCGCCATGGCCAGCGCGGGAGCGGCCAGGGCGGAGGTGGAGAAGGCCTCCGCCTCGAAGCTCTGGCGGGTCTTCTCCACCAGGTCGTCGTCGAAGAGTCGGAGCACCACCCGGATGCGAGGGCGGGACTTGCGCGCGTCCAGGGCGAAGTTGAGGTTGGCCAGGTCGTCGTCGGTGGCGCAGACCACCGCCCGGGCGTTCTTCACGTTGGCCCGCTCCAGCGTCCCCGCCGAGCGCACGTCCTCCACCAGCACCGCCACCCCCGCCGCCCGGATCTCGGCGAGGAACGGCTTGCTCCCGTCCTTCTCGATCATCGCCATGGGCACGGAGAGCTTGTGCAGCTGCTCGAACACCCGGAACCCCACCCTTCCCGCCCCGCAGATGATCACGTGGTCCTTCAGGGTCTGCGCCAGCACGGTGAACCACTCCTTGTCGTTGCGCGTCTTGGCGAATAGCAGATAGGCGAAGCGCACCAGGCCTTCCGCCACGGTGGTGATGCCGATGGGCGGGATGAGCACCGCCACGATCTCCACCGCCAGGTCGTCGGGGAGGTCGATGATCGGCTGGGCGAAGAGGAGGAAGTAAGCGGCGACGATGGAGCGCAAGAGGCCCACCGGCCGCCCCGCCCGCAGGAGCAGCACGTGCAGGAGGGAGCCGCCCCCCACCACGGTGAGGAAGAGCATGAAGAAGGTGACCCGGAACCGCTTGAGCAGCACCCAGGAGTAGAGCGCCTGGGCCTGCAGGGTCCGGCGGCGGGGCAGGAGCTCCATCGGGCGCGCACAGTCGCACGCCCCGGGGTCGGTGTCGACGGAGCGCGCGCAGGCAACGTACCATGCGCGCGCATGCCTCCCCTGACCAGCGTCGAGTCCGCGGCCCGCATCAACCTGCGCTGGATCGTCCGGCTGCGCTGGGGAGCCGTGGCGGGACAGGTGATCACCATCCTCCTCGCCCGCCAGCTGGTGCGCACCCCGCTTCCCCTGGTCCAGCTCCTCGCCGTCTGCGGCGCCCTGGCCCTGGCCAACGTCGGGGTGCAGGTCTGGCTGGACCGGGGCGGACATCCTACCGACCGCGCCTGCGCGCTGAACCTGTTTGCGGACATCGCCGCCTTGACCGCCCTGCTCGCGCTTTCCGGCGGGCGGGAGAACCCCTTCTCCCTCCTCTACCTGGTGCACATCACCATCGGCGCGGTCACGCTCCCCGAGCGCTGGAGCGTCGCCCTGGCCCTGGCCAGCGTCGCCGCCTTCAGCGCCCTGCAGATCCTCCCCTTCCACCAGCTGGACCTGAGCGGCGACGCCGGCCTCCTGCTCCCCCGCGGGCACTGGATCGCGTTCCTGGTGGCCGCGGCCTTCATCACCACCTTCTCCCTGCGCATGAGCGAGTCCTTGCGCCGGCGGGGAGAGGAGCTGGGCCGGGCGCGCTCCGACGCCGAGGCCGCGGAGCGCCTCGCCGCCCTGGGCACGCTGGCCGCGGGCACCGCCCACGAGCTGAACACCCCGCTGGGGACCATCCAGATCCTGGCCGGAGAGCTGGCCGCCCAGCTCGACGGCGAGCGGCGCAGCGAGTCGGAGGAGATCCGCCGGCAGGTGCGGCGCTGCAAGGAGATCATCAGCAACATGCTGGCCCCCCGGGGCGGCGCCGACGTGGAGGAGCCGAAGGAGTTCGAGGTGGCGCCGGTGCTGCAGGCGGCGGTCCGGCGCTGGGACGAGGGCCGCCCGGGCCCGCACCCCCAGCTCTCGGTCGATGCCGGCGCGTCGCGAGCCAGGGCCCGGCTGCCGGTGCGCGCCTTCGAGCAGGCCATCGCCAACCTCCTGGACAACGCCGCCGAGGCCACCGAGGGCCGCTCCGCGCGGGAGGTGCGCGTCTCCCTGGAGCGCGCCGGCGAGGAATTGCGCCTGACCGTGGCCGACAACGGCATCGGGGTGCCGGAGGCGCTGCTCCGGCGCATCGGGGAGCCCTTCTTCACCACCAAGGAGCCGGGCCGGGGCACGGGCCTGGGACTCTACCTGGCCCGCCATGTGGTGGAGCGCCAAGGGGGCGAGATGAGGATCGATTCCACCGAGGGCCGGGGGACCCGGGTGACCCTGACCATGCCGGAAGTCTGAGCGGCTGTGCTAGAAACCGGCCCATGCGGATCCTGATCGTGGACGACGACGAGCCCTTCCGCCTGGCGCTGCGCAACGCCTTCCTCCGCCGCGGCTACGAGGTCTCTTTGGCCGCCTCGCCCGCCGAGGCCGAGACCGCCGTCCGCGAGGCCGCCCCGCAGTACGCGGTGGTGGACCTGCGCATGCCGGGAGGCTCGGGCCTGGACGTGGTGCGCTCGCTGCGCGCCCTTCCCAAGCCGGCGCAGGTGGTGGTGCTCACCGGCTACGGCACCATCGGCACTGCCGTGGAAGCCGTCCGCCTGGGCGCGATCAACTACCTGAACAAGCCGGCCGACGCCGACGAGATCGAGGCGGCGCTGCAGGGCAAGCGCCCGCCGCCCATGGACGACGTCCCCTCGCTCGATCGCCAGGAGTGGGAGTACCTCAACCGCATCCTCGCGGACTGCAACGGCAACATCTCGGAGGCGGCGCGGCGCCTGAAGATGCACCGGCGCACGCTGCAGCGGAAGCTGCAGAAGCACCCGCCAAAGGCTTAGCAAGAGGCGGGCCGCCGTGTTATCCCCGGCCCCCGCATGATTCAGGTCCAGGACGTCACCAAGGCATTCGCCGGCAAGAAGCTCTTCGAGAGCGTGAGCACGGCCTTCCCGCCGGGCCGCCGCTACGGGCTCACCGGCCCGAACGGGGCGGGCAAGTCCACCTTCATGAAGATCCTGGCGGGGGAGCTGGAGCCCGATACCGGCTCCGTCTCCCGCCCCAAGCGCTTCTCCGTGCTCCAGCAGGACCAGTTCGCCTACGAGGAGCGGAAGGTGCTGGACGTGGTGCTGATGGGCAATTCGGCCTTGTGGGAGGCCCTGCAGGAGAAGGAGCGCCTGCTCGCCCAGGCGGACCTGAGCGACGAGGACGGGGCCCGGCTGGGGGAGCTGGAAGGGGTGATCGCGGAGGAGGACGGCTACTCCGCGGAGGCACAGGCCGCCACCCTGCTGGAGGGCCTGGGGGTGTTCGCCGAGGACCAGGGCCGGCTGATGAAGGAGGTCACCGGCGGCAACAAGGTGCGGGTGCTGCTCGCCCAGGCGCTCTTCGGCAAGCCCACCGCCCTGCTCCTGGACGAACCCACCAACTCGCTCGACCTCGACTCCATCCACTGGCTGGAGGACTTCCTCCTCCAGTACGAGGGGACGCTGGTCGTCATCTCCCACGACCGGCACTTCCTCAACGCCATCTGCACCCACATCGCGGACATCGACTACGAGACCATCATCACCTACGTGGGCAACTACGACGACATGGTGCGGGCCAAGGCGCAGGTGCGCAGCCGCATCGAGGCGGAGAACGCCGACAAGATGAAGAAGCGGGACCAGCTGCAGGAGTTCGTCGCCCGGTTCTCGGCGGGGACCCGCGCCTCCCAGGTGCAGAGCCGGATCAAGCAGCTGGAGAAGCTCTCCCTGGCGGAGGTGAAGAAGTCGAACATCGCCCGCCCCTTCATCAAGTTCGAGCAGAAGAGGCCCAGCGGGAAGCAGACCCTGACCATCGAGGGGCTCTCCAAGGGCTTCGACCGGCCGCTCTTCCGCGACTTCACCGCCCTGATCACCAAGGGGGAGAAGGTGGCGGTGGTGGGCCGCAACGGGGTGGGCAAGACCACCCTGTTGCGCACGCTGATCGGCGAGCTGGAGCCGGACGCCGGCAAGGCCACCTGGGGGCACGAGGCGCAGATCGGCTACATGCCGCAGGACGTGAAGCCCGTCATCCCCGCCAACACCACCTGCTTCGACTACCTGCACGACATCGATCCCAGCGCCGGCAACGAGGAGATCCGCGGGCTGCTCGGGCGCATGCTCTTCCGCGGCGACGAGGGGATGAAGCCCACCAAGGCGCTGAGCGGCGGCGAGGCGGTGCGGCTGCTCTTCTGCAAGCTGATGCTCACCAGGCCCAACGTGCTGGTGCTGGACGAGCCCACCAACCACCTCGACCTGGAGGCCATCTCCGCCCTGGGCGAGGGGCTGGCCAACTATCCCGGCACCGCCATCTTCGTGGCGCACGACCGCGACCTGATCGACACCGCGGCCACCCGCATCCTCGCCTTCCACCACGGCGGGCTGGAGGACTTCGCGGGGGACTACGAGACCTTCCTGGAGAAGCACGGCGGCTTCATCGACGCGCACTAGTCAGCGCCGAAGAGCTGCATGCGATCACGGCCACGTTCACGTCGCCGTCGCCGTCCACGATCACGTCAACGTCAACGATCACGTCAACGTCGCGTGGCCGTGAACGACGGGACGGCCGAAACCCGTATTGTGTCCCCAGGTTTTTTACGGTGTACGATGAATGGATGCCGGTACAGGAACGGATCGCCATCGTCGGCCTGGGACTGATCGGCGGCTCCCTGGCGCTGGCGCTGCGGCGGGCGCGGCCCGACCTGGCGGTGACCGGCATCGACGTCGATCCGCGCACGCGCGAGCAGGCGCTGGCGGAGAAGGCCGTGAGCGCGGCCAGCACGCTCGAGGCGGCCCCGCTGGGCGAATTCGACACGGTGGTGCTCTGCACCCCCGCCCAGCAACTCCTGGAGATGCTTCCCGGCGTGGCGGCGCGCATGCGCCCGGGGGCGCTGCTCACCGACGTCTGCGGGGCCAAGGAGCGCGTCTGCGCCCAGGGCGCGGCCCAGGACCGGGTGGTCTTCATCGGCGGGCACCCGATGGCGGGCACCGAGTTCCGCGGGTTCGTGGCCGCCAACCCCACGCTCTTCATCGGCTGCACGGTGGCGCTCTGCCCCCCGGTGGGCGCGCGCGATCCCGCCGCCCGCAAGGAGGCTGCCCGGCGGGCCGGCGAGCTGTGGATGCTGGCCGGCGCCCAGCAGATCCTCGACGTGCAGCCCGACGCGCATGACCGGGCGGTGACAATCGC
>DATKAG010000220.1:0-13945 GCA_035498355.1 Myxococcales bacterium
GCCGCCGCCGGCCAGCCGGTGCTGGAGTTCGGGCTGCGCCGGGCGCAAGGCGTGGACGGGGCGGTGAGCGCGGCCCGGGCCGCGTACATCGGCGGATGCTCGGCCACCTCCGACGTGCTGGCGGGGAAGCTGCTGGGCATCCCTGTGAAGGGCACGCATGCCCATTCCTGGGTGATGCTCTTCGACTCCGAGCGGGAGGCCTTCGACGCCTACGCCCGGGCGATGCCGCACAACGTGGTGCTGCTGGTCGACACCTACGACTCGCTGCAGGGGGTGCGCAACGCCATCGAGACCGGCAAGCGGCTGCGCGCCCAGGGCCGCGACCTCTCCGGCATCCGCCTGGACTCCGGCGACCTGGCCTGGCTTTCGATCGAGGCGCGCAAGCTGCTGGACGCGGCGGGGTTCACCAGGACCGCCATCCTCGCCTCCAACGAGCTGGACGAGGACGTGATCGCCAGCCTCAAGCAGCAGGGGGCGCGGATCGACGCCTGGGGCGTGGGCACCCGGCTGGTGACCGGCGCCGAGGACGCGGCCCTGGGCGGCGTCTACAAGCTCACCGCGGTGCGGGAGAAGGACGGCCCCTGGAAGCCGCGCATCAAGCTCTCCGAGCAGAGCGCGAAGATCTCCGTCCCGGGCATCTTGCAGACGCGCAGGTTCGTGGCCGGCGGCGAGTTCGTGGGGGACCTGATCTACGACGTCGAGGACGGCGAGCCATCCCGGACCTTGATCGACATGCTCGACGTCACCCGGCGCAAGACGGTGCCGCCGGACGCGCCGCACGAGGAGTTGCTGGTGCCGGTGATGCGGGCGGGAAAGATCGTCTACGCGCCCCCGCCCCTCGCCGATTCGCGCGAGCTCACGCGCCAGCAGATCGGCCACCTGCACAAGGGCATCCTCCGCTTCGTCAACCCGCACCAGTACCCGGTGGGGCTCGATCCCACCCTGCACGAGCGGAGGACGCGGATGATCCTGGAGGCGCGGGCGTCAGTGCCGGGCGGAGCGCCCGCCGGCGCGTAGCAGGTCTGGCTGCCCGCCCCATAGGGCCGGGTCAGGGACACTGCGGCGCACGAGGATCTACTCGTGCCGGTGATGCGCAGAAGCAGATCGCCCGCCTGCACCCGGGCATCCTCCGCTTCGTCAACCCGCACCAGTACCCGGTGGGCCTCGATCCCAGTCTGCACGAGCGGACGCGAATGATCCTGGAGGCCCGCGCTTTGCCCTAATTTCTGGCGGAGCTGACTGCGGCCTTCAGCGCCTTCGGGCTGGCGCGGCCGATGAAGCTCTTGCGCAGCTTGCCCTTGGAGTCGAACACGAAGGTGGCGGGCAAGGTGCCGTCCCACCCGGGCTCGCCCATCGCCTTGGCCACCGGCTCGGGCTGGGGGGCGTCCAGGAGGACCGCGCGCGACTTGGAGAGGTTGAACTCCTTCAGCATCCTCTCCGCCTTCTTCCGGTCGCCGGGGCGGTCGATGCTCACCAGCATCACGGCCACACCTTGCGTGGGAAGCTTCTGCAGCTGCGGGCGCAGGGCGGGGAACTCCTCCCGGCAGGCGCCGCACCAGGTGGCCCAGAAGTGCAGCACCACCGGCTTGGGGGTCTTGCCCGCCGCCTGGGAGACGAGCTTGGGCGCCTTGGAGACGGGGACCACGGGCATGGCGGCGAGCAGCGCTGCGAGAATGGCGATCATCATTCCAGCTCGATCAGCTCGAAGCGGTCGGGGCGCGGGCCCTCCTCGCGGCGGGTGCCTGGGCAGGCGGACAGGGTCGAGCGGCCCTGGCCGCAGTATTGACAGATGCCCTGCGGGGAAAAGTCATGCTCGCCGGGCTGCAGCGTGCGGGGCGCAGGGGGCGCGGGCGGAGGAAGCCGGACCAGCGCCATCTCGATCCGCCGCGCCACGTCCTCCTCGCGGGCGGCGATCTCCTCGCCGCGCGGATCGGGCTGGCCGTCGAGGCCGCTGAAGGCCCGCTCCTCGAAGAAGACCTCCAGCAGGCCCACCGGCTGCTTCTGCCGGAGCAAAAGCGCCATCCGCTTGCGGCCCTCGTCGCGCAGCATCCGCCGCCGCGCCTCCGGCGCCACCCCCAGGGCGGCCAGGGCCGCGTCCCCCTGCTGCTCGCGGTCCTTGGGCTCCCACTCGGCGGCCAGGATCACGTGCAGCCGCCCCTGGAAGCGCTCGGCCAGAGGAGCGAAGGGGCGCAGCCGGTCCTGGTTCGTGTACTTGTCGCCCACGATGGCGAGCAGCGTGGGCGCGTCGGTCAAGGCGGCCTGCAGGAGCTGCCCCAGCGTCTTGCGCGCCCGGCGGGCCGCGAACCAGGGGAGCACCGTGTACACGGCCCCGAGGATACCCCACGCTTGACCGCCCGGGCAGCGCGAGACACTCTCCAGCGCCGCTTGCACCTGACCATCCTCTCCCGCAAGGCGGGCATCTACACCACCCGCCGGCTGGCGCAGGCGGCGCGCCTGCGGGGAGCGCGGGTGCGCGTGCTCGACCCGGTGCGGGTGGAGATGCAGCTGGGCGACGCCCCCGGCGCCTGGTACGGGCGCAAGCGGCTGGGGAAGACGGATGTCGTGGTGCCGCGCATCGCCCCGTCGGTGCAGGCCTACGGGCTGGCGGTGGTGAACCACTTCGAGATGATGGGAGTGCCCGCCCTCAACGACGCCAAGGGCATCGCCGCCAGCCGGAACAAGATGCGCGCCCTGCAGCTTTTGGCCGCGCAGGGCGTGCCGGTGCCCCCCACGGTGATGGCGGCGAATGCCAGCGAGCTGAAGGCCCTGGTGGAGCTGGTGGGCGGGCTCCCGGTCTTGATCAAGCTGCTCACCCCCAGCGAGCGGCCGCTGGTGATGGTCTGCGAGTCGCTGCAGTCGATGGAGGCGGCGCTGGAGGCGGTGCTCTCCATGGGGCACAACCTGGTGGTGCAGCGGTACGTGCGTCGCCGGCGGGAGCGCGACCTGCGGGCGCTGGTGGTAGGCGACGAGGTCATCGCCTGGGTGGAGCGGCGGGCCCGCCCCGGCCGCCTCTTGCACACCCTCGCCCGCGGCGCCAAGCTCAAGGCGGTGGCGGTGCCGGCGGCGCTCGATCAGCTCGCGGTCAAGGCGGCCGGCCTGGTGGGGCTGCAGGTGGCGGCGGTGGACCTGCTCGAGGCCAGCTCGGGGCCGATGGTGTTCGACGTCAATTCCAGCCCGGGCCTCAAGGGGCTGGAGGCCGCCACCGGCAAGGACCTGGCGCTCCCCATCATCGGCCGCGCCGAGGAACTCGCGCGGAGTTAGAATGAGTGAATGCTCGCCATCGCCCTCGCCGCCCTGCTCGCCGCCGCGCCCGACGTCTCGGGCACCTACCGCATCGAGACCTCCAGGACCCTGAAGGTGAAGAAGGGGGAGACGGCCAGCGCCAAGGTGGAGGTGGTGCCGCGCTCCGACGCGCATGTCTCGCCCGACGCCCCCATCTCGCTCGCCCTCACCGCCGGGCCGGGCCTGAAGCTCGCCAAGGAGAAGCTGGGCCGGCCGGAAGCGAAGGAGACGCAGGCGAAGGGCGTGCTCTTCGACGTTCCCTTCACCGGAGCGGCCGCCGGCAAGGACGAGCTGAAGGGGACCCTGACCTTCTTCATCTGCACCGAGAAGCTCTGCGAGAGGCAGAAGCGCGAGATCGCCCTGGCGGTCGAGGTGCAGTGAGCCGGTTCGTCTACGGCGTCAACCCGGTTCTGGAAGCTCTCCGGGCGCACCCGGACGAAGTGCTGCGCGTGCTGGTGGAGCGGAGCCGGGAAGGGCGGAGATCGCAAGGCGCCGGAAAGGTGGCGGAGGCCGCCGCCGGGGTGGGCGTGCGGGTGGACGAGGTGCCGCACGGCGATCTCTCGCACCGCTCGCGCTCGGGCGTGCACCAGGGGGTGGGCGCCGAGCTGGCCGATTTCCGCTACGCGGAGCTGGACGAGGTGCTGGCCGCGGCGAAGGGGCCGGCCTTCCTCCTGGTGCTCGACGGCGTCACCGACCCGCAGAACCTGGGCGCCCTGGCCCGCAGCGCGCACGCGCTGGGCGCGGACGGGCTGGTGATCCCCAAGGACCGGGCCGCGGGCGTCACCCCGGCGGCCTTCAAGGCGGCGGCGGGAGCGCTGGAGCACTGCCCGCTGGCGCGGGTGACCAACCTTTCCCGCGCTCTGGAGCAGATGAAGGAGAAGGGGATCTGGACCGTGGCGCTGGCGGCCGACGCGGAGCAGGACCTGGGCGCCATCGATCTCACCCTGCCCACCGCCCTGGTGCTGGGCAGCGAAGGCTCCGGCGTGCGGCCGCTGGTGCGCAAGACCTGCGACCACGCCGCCCGGATTCCTCTGGCCGGCCAGGTGGGTTCGCTGAATGTGGCGGCCGCCGGGACCGTCGCCCTTTACGAGGTCTCCCGGCAACGCCGCCGGTGATTCAGAAGCCGAACGCCGTCGTCACCCGTACGCCCCGGCTCTCCGCCGGGTGGAAGTGGATGTCGTCCACCCCCGCGGCAGGCTCCCCCTGCAGCCGCGAGGTGTAGGAGTAGGCGATGTCGTCCACCTGCGCGTTGAAGATGTTGAAGACGTCGGCGGTGAGCCGCACCCATTTCGCCGGCCGGAAGGTCACCTGCCCGTTGAAGATGGTGGAGGCGGTGGAGCGCACGCTGTCGTCCTCGATCAGCGGCCGGGGCCCGAAGTAGCGCACGTAGACGCTGGCCGACCAAGGCCCCAACTCGTGGACGGTCACGCCGGCGGAGAGCGCCGTCTCGATGGAGCCGGGGATGTAGTCGCCGGTGACTGAAGGGTCCGGATCCGGGGTGGTGAAGCGCGCGTGCGACCAGGCGAAGTTGAGGTCGAGGAGCAGCCAGCGGATGGGCTGCCAGCCGGTGATGAACTCCACCCCGTAGCGACGCGAGGCCCGGGAGGGCTCCGTGGTTCCGGCGTCGCCGGTGAAGAGAAGCTCCGAGTCCATGTCCAGGATCCAGAGAGAGACCGAGGATTGCACCCCCGGGAGGATCCCCGTGCGCAGGCCGACCTCCGCTCCCCGGGTGGGGACCAGGGGCGTCACCTTGGAGACGGGATCGCCCGACTTGGGGTCGACGGTGGTGGTGACGCCGCGCGCATCGTTGGAGTGGAAGCCAACGCCGAAGTTGAGGAACATCTCCGTCTTCGCCCAAGGGCCGAGGATGGCCGTCAGCTTGGGCGAGATGCGCCCGGCGTCATCCTTCCCCGAGTTGGCGGGCAGATCGCTGGAAACGTCGAAGAAGTAGTGGTCGTAGCGGACCCCGGCGATGGCCCGCAGCCAGGGTAGCAGGGTCGCTTGCACCTCCGCGAAGACTCCCGCGCTGGTCTCGCGCACGTAGTCCTGGCGCACGGTGCTCAGGCGGTTCTGGGCCACGGTATCGTAGAGCCCGACGGGATCGATGCGGTCGTAGCGCCCCTCCCAGCCCACCGTCGCCCCCCAGGGGATGGCGCTCTCCGGCGAGGTCCAGAGCAGGCTTCCGCTGGTGCCGAACTGCCAGCGCAGGTCCGCCTGCTCGAACTGGTCGCCGTTGGCCGGGTCGTCGAGAAAGTAGGTGAAATCGGAGAAGAGGTTCAGCTTGTACCGGACGGCGTAGACGTTCGCCTGGAAGAGCGCGTTCCCGAAGGTGTGCTGGAAGTCGCCGGACGCGGTGAAGCGGTAGCTCTTCCCGCCCGTTGTCGGATCGATCCCCCCGAACCGGTCGATGGTCCCGTCGTTCACGGCGCGCTGCGGGATCTGGTCGGTGGCGTTCCACAGGCCGTAGTAGCCCATCGCGGTCAAGGCCCAGCGGGTGTCCGCCGATTTCTGCGAATAGCGGAGTACGCCGTTGAAGCGCCGGTAGTCATCGGGCCGGTCCCAGGGCCCGTCGTTGTGGAAGACCTCCAACCCGTAGAGGAACTTCCCGTCGCCTACGCTTGGAGAGCCCGCCAGCAGCGCGCGGCCGTAGAGGAAGCTGCCGCCGGTCAGCTCGATCAGGTTCTGGGGCAGCGAATCGACGTAGTGGATGTCCGCGGCGCCCGCCGAGGCGAAGTCACCCTTGGAGGCGAAGTACGGCCCCTTCAGGTAGTCGACCCGCTGGATCAGCTCGGGGATGAGGAAGTTCAGGTCGGTGTATCCCTGGCCGTGCGCGTGGGTGCGGAAGTTGATGGGCACGCCGTCCAGGCTGGTGAGGAAGTCGGTGCCATGGTCGAGGTTGAATCCGCGCAGGAAGTACTGGTTCGCCTTCCCCGCGCCGCTGTGCTGGGTGATGATCAGCCCTGGCACCAGCTCCAGCACCTCGCCGGGCCGGAGGATGGGCCGGTCCTCGACCAGCTGTTTGGAGATCTTCCCCTCGCTGGAGGCGTCCGAGGTCCCCACCGCGTTCTCGTAGTGTCCCTCGACCACGATCTCCTCTCCCATCCCCGCGTCGGGGGCGCTCTGTGGGGGGCTCTGCGCGCGGGCGAGAGCGGGAAGGAAAAGCACAGCAAGGAGCGCGCAGCGCGAGGCCGCGCCCGACCGCAAGGGGCCTTTCATGGATTGTCTCCGAGGGATTCCGGTGAACCGCAGCGGACGATCTGCCGGTGCTGCTCAGCAGAGGGCTGGCGGTCCCTGGGAGCGGTCGGGGACGAGGTAGCGGAGCGCCGCCACCAGTTGCCCGCCGAGAGGGGCGGGCGGGGCGTGCTTCAGCGTAGGCGCCGGAAGCGCGGGAAGCGCAGGCGCCGGGTGCAGGGCGAGGCAGAGGTGGGCCGGCGACCCCGAGCCGTGAGGGCCGGAGCCCGCCGGTCCGTGCGAGTGGCCGTGGCTCCTTTGACGCTGCGCCGGGGCATGGTGCGAGAGGGCCTGCGCGAGCGCATCCAGATCGCTTCCGCCGGCTTCCCACGCCTCGGCCAGCGCCGCCGCCTCCGCCTGATCCTCGCGCTCCTCCCGCAGGTGCTCCTCGGCGTGCAGGAGCGGCAGGACGACGAGGCCGAGCAGCGCCACGGCGGCGAGGAACAGCGCTCGATCTGTGCGCCTGGCAGGGGTCATGGGAGCGCGCCGCAGACGGATACGCCGCTGCGAGCCATCCGGATTGCACCGGCCTTGCTGGAGGCCACCCCGCTCATGCGTCCCCCGCGACCTTCCCTACCCCCTGTCGAGCCCGGGCTTCAAGGCACCTTGCGGTGTGGCGTAAGGTCGCGCATGGACTCGGAGTTCAGGGCGACACCGGCAGTGCGTCGGCGTATGCTTGGCCTGTGGAGGCCGTGCGCATCCCGGCTGTCGCGGGCAGCTTCTATCCGGCGGATCCCGCGGGATTGCGAGAGACCGTCTCCGGGCTCCTCGCCCAGGCCGCGCCCGGCGCCGCCCCCAAAGCGATGATCGTCCCCCACGCGGGATACATCTACTCGGGTCCGGTGGCGGCCTCGGTGTTCCGGCGGATCGAGGGCGCCCGCTTCACCCGCGTGGTGCTGCTCGGGCCCTCGCACTTCGTCCACCTGCGCGGGGTGGCGCTCCCGGGGGCGCGGGCGATGCGCACCCCGCTGGGCGACGTGGCGGTGGAGGAGGCGGGGTTGCCGCACAATCCCCGGGCGCACTCGTTGGAGCATTCGCTGGAGGTGGAGCTGCCCTTCCTCCAGGTGGCGCTGGGCGGGTTCACCCTCGTTCCCCTGGCCGTGGGCGAGGCGGCGCCCGAGGAGGTGGCCGCGGTGCTCGGGCAACTGTGGGGCGGGCCGGAGACGCTGGTGGTGATCAGCTCGGACCTCTCCCACTACCTCCCTTACGGCGAGGCGCAGAAGATGGACGCGGCCAGCGCCGGCGAGATCCTCGCCCTCGGCCGCCTGCGGCCCGAAGCGGCGTGCGGCGCCGCGCCCGTCAATGGGCTCTTGCTCGAGGCCCGCCGCCGGGTGCTGCGCGCCGAGCGGGTGGACCTGCGCAACTCGGGCGACACCGCCGGCGACAAGGTCCGGGTGGTGGGCTACGGCGCCTTCGCTTTCTACGAGAGGTCAGCGTGAAGGGCCGCTGGTTCCACTCCCTCCCCGACGGCCGGGTGCAGTGCGACGTCTGCCCCCGCTTCTGCGCCCTGCACGAGGGCCAGCGCGGCTTCTGCTTCGTCCGCGCCCGCGAAGGGGACGGGATCGCGCTCACCACCTGGGGCCGCTCCAGCGGGTTCTGCGTCGACCCCATCGAGAAGAAGCCGCTCAACCACTTCCTCCCCGGCAGCAGCGTGCTCTCCTTCGGGACCGCGGGCTGCAACCTGGGCTGCCGCTTCTGCCAGAACTGGGACATGTCCAAATCGCGGGAGATGGACACGCTGGCGGAGAAGGCCTTGCCGGAGCAGATCGCCCGCCGGGCGCTGGAGCTGGGCTGCCGGAGCGTGGCCTTCACCTACAACGATCCCACCATCTTCCTCGAGTACGCCATCGACGTGGCCCAGGCCTGCCACGCGCTGGGGGTGAAGACGGTCTCGGTGACCGCCGGGTACATCTGCCCGGAGCCGCGGGCCGAGCTCTACCGGAACATCGACGCGGCCAACGTCGATCTGAAGGGCTTCACCGAGGACTTCTACCGCCGGCTCTGCCTCGGCCACCTGGAGCCCGTGCTCGACAGCCTGCGCTACCTGCGCCATCGGACCGGGGTCTGGCTGGAGATCACCACGCTGCTCATCCCCGGCGAGAACGATTCCGACGAGGAGATCGACGCACTCACCCGCTGGGTCCACCGCGAGCTGGGGGCGGACGTGCCCCTGCACTTCACCGCCTTCCACCCCGACTTCAAGCTGCTCGATCGCCCGCCCACTCCCGCCGCCACCCTGACCCGCGCCCGCCGGATCGGGCTGGGAAACGGGCTTCGCTTCGTCTACACCGGCAATGTCCACGACCAGGCCGGGGGAACCACCTTCTGCCCGGGCTGCGGCGAGGCCCTGATCGGCCGCGACTGGTACCGGCTCACCCGCTGGGGCCTCTCGCACGGCCGGTGCAAGGGGTGCGGGGCGAGCATCCCCGGACTCTTCGAGGAGGCGCCCGGCCGATGGGGCGCCCGGCGCCTTCCCGTCCGGATCGGGGCCTGAGGCCGGTAGCTTGACAAGGCGCACCAAATCCCCTACAACGCCTGCTCCCTGCGTAGGACAGGTGTCTCTTCTGCCTGAAGTACGCAGTAAAATCGAGCGGTTAGGCTGGCGTAGCTCAGCCGGCAGAGCACCCGCCTTGTAAGCGGAAGGTCGCGGGTTCGACTCCCGCCGCCAGCTCCAGCCGGCGAAGCGGTGCGGTCGTTGGGATGGAGTCTGGCGGAGAGAACGTTCCAGGAGGGATGCCCGAGCGGCCAAAGGGAGCAGACTGTAAATCTGCCGGCTCACGCCTTCGAAGGTTCGAATCCTTCTCCCTCCACCACTCAAGGAGAGAACCGACGCGGGAATAGCTCAGCTGGTAGAGCGTCAGCCTTCCAAGCTGAATGTCACGGGTTCGAATCCCGTTTCCCGCTCCAACGAACGAAAGGGGTCGCCCACATAGCTCAGTCGGCAGAGCACTTCCTTGGTAAGGAAGAGGTCACCAGTTCGATTCTGGTTGTGGGCTCCAGATCAGGAGCAGAAACGTGAACAGGACCATCATCACCCTCGAATGCCCGGTGTGCAAGGAGCGCAACTACACCACCACGAAGAACAAGCGGACCATGACCGACAAGCTGGTCCTGCCGAAGTTCTGCCCCCGCTGCCGCAAGCACACCGAGCACAAGGAGACCAAGTAGGCAGGAGGGCTTCAGGCCAGTAGCTCCAATGGTAGAGCGGCGGTCTCCAAAACCGCATGTTCCAGGTTCGAGTCCTGGCTGGCCTGCCAACCGCTAGCGGTGACCCCATGACGAACACCCGCCTCATCGCCGTCGGCTACGTCGTGCTCGCGCTCGCCGCCGGGCTCTTCCTCGAGCACGTGCTGCTGGTGGTCTTCGGCACCTTCGGCCCCACCCAGCCGCTCACCCGGCCGCTGGCGGGGGAGTGGACCTGGAGCACGCTGATCGGTTTGGGACTCTGCGGCGCCGCCGCCCTCTACCTGTGGATGAACCCGAGGACGCACGAGGTCTCGGTGGAGATCGCTTCCGAGCTGCGCAAGGTGAGCTGGCCTTCTCTGGCCGAGACCCGGGCGGCCACCATCGCGGTGATCATCGCTTCCATCATTTCCGCCGTCCTGCTGGGGCTCTTCGACGTGCTCTGGCAGTTTGTGACGGACCGGATCCAGAACCCGACTCTCTAGAGAAGAAATGCACATGGCCGCCGAGGAGAAGAAGATCGACAAGAAGTGGTACGTGGTCCACACGTACTCGGGCTTCGAGAACAAGGCGAAGAAATCGCTGGAGGAGAAGATCAAGCAGAACGAGCTGGAGGAGTACTTCGGCGACATCCTCATCCCCATGGAGAACGTGGTGGAGATGGTGAAGGGGGAGAAGCGCGCCTCCAAGCGCAAGTTCTTCCCCGGCTACATCCTGGTGCAGATGGAGCTGAACGACCGCACCTGGCACCTGGTGAAGAACACGCCCAAGATCACCGGATTCGTGGGCAACGCCACCAAGCCCCCGGCGGTGAGCGAGCACGAGATCGCCCGGCTCACCACCCAGCTCAGCGAAGGGGCGCTCAAGCCCAAGCCCAAGGTGGAGTTCGAGGAAGGGGACAACGTGCGGGTGGTGGACGGGCCCTTCTCCAACTTCAACGGCACGGTGGAGGAAGTGAACCCGGACAAGGGCCGGGTGCGGGTGCTGGTCTCGATCTTCGGGCGGGCCACCCCGGTGGAGCTCGATTTCATGCAGGTGGAGAAGACGTAAGGAGCAAGGCGATGGCGAAGAAGGTCACAGGCATGGTGAAGCTGCAGCTTCCCGCCGGGAAGGCGAATCCCTCGCCGCCGGTGGGTCCTGCGCTGGGCCAGCACGGCGTCAACATCATGGGGTTCTGCAAGGAGTTCAACGCGGCCACGCAGGCGCAGGCCAAGGAAGGCCTGATCGTCCCCGTGCTCATCACCATCTACTCCGACCGCTCCTTCACCTTCATCGTCAAGACCCCGCCGGCGGCCATCCTCATCAAGAAGGCCCTGGGCCTGCACACGGAGAAGAAGAAGGGCAGCGGGGCGCACAAGCCGGGCAAGGAGAAGGTGGGCACCCTGAAGAAGAAGCAGCTGGAGCAGATCGCCCGCACCAAGATGCCCGACATGACCGCGGGCTCGGTGGAGGCGGCCATGAACTCGATCGCCGGGACCGCGCGCTCCATGGGCGTGGACGTGGAGGAGCCGGCTTCGCCGGCGACGGGCGGAGCGCGAACGCGCGTAGCATCGGTGGAGAGCTGACATGCCCAGGCACGGGAAGAGCTACCTGGCGGCGGCCAAGCTGATCGACGTCAACCGGCGCTACTCGGTGGACGAGGCGGTGGGCCTGCTGCAGAAGGCCTCGCAGGTGAACAAGAAGAAGTTCGACGAGACGGTGGACGTGGCCATCAGGCTGGGCGTCGACCCCAAGCACGCCGACCAGATGGTGCGCGGGGCGGTGGTCCTGCCCCACGGCATCGGCAAGAGCGTGCGGGTGGCGGTGTTCGCCAAGGGCGACAAGGCCCGGGAAGCCACCGAGGCCGGGGCCGACACGGTGGGCGCCGAGGACCTGGCGGCCAAGGTGCAGGAAGGGTGGATGGAGTTCGACGTGGCCATCGCCACCCCCGACATGATGGGCGTGGTGGGCCGGCTGGGAAAGGTGCTGGGCCCGCGCGGCCTGATGCCCAACCCCAAGGTGGGCACCGTCACCGCCGACGTCACCAAGGCGGTGCGCGAGTCGAAGGCGGGCAAGGTGGAGTTCCGGGTGGAGAAGGCGGGCATCGTCCACGTCCCGGTGGGCAAGGCCTCCTTCGACGCCAAGCGCCTGCAGGACAACGTCAACGCCATCCTCGACACCATCATCCGCGCCAAGCCGGCGACGGCGAAGGGGGTCTATCTCAAGGGCGTGACCATCAGCACCACCATGGGGCCGGGCATCAAGCTGGACGCAGCGGCCATCACCAACGCCCACAAGTAGGAGAGGCTTTCGCAAGACACTGGTCCAAGACAGCAGGCGGGGTGCGATCCCTTAATCAAGCCTGCCGAGACTGAGAGCTGGGCCAGGGGTTCCGGGAGCTCCGGAACCGGATCCGCGCAAGAAAAGGAGGTGAGAGACAGATGCAGCGCAACGAGAAGCAGGAACTGGTCGGCGCCCTGAGGAAGAAGATGGAGAAGGCCGCCATCGCCATCGCGGTGGGGTACAAGAACATCGACGCCGCCGCCACCGTCAAGCTCCGGAAGACCTTCCGGGAGAGCAAGGTGGACTACAAGGTGGTGAAGAACACCCTGGCACGGCTCGCGGCGAAGGGAACGCCCCTGGAGAAGTTCACCGAGGGGCTGGACGGGCCCAACGCCATCATCCTCGGGTACGACGACGTGGTGGCGCCTGCCAAGGTGCTCCGCGACGTGCTCAAGGAGCAGGGCGAGAAGATGACGGTCAAGGCCGGCGTGGTCCAGGGCAACCTGGTCGACGCCAGGGGCCTGGCCGCGCTGGCGGACATGCCGGGGCTCCCCGAACTCCGGGGGATGCTGGCGGCGATGATCGCCGGTCCGGCCACCAAGCTGGTGCGCCTGCTCAACACGCCGGGAGGCCAGATCGCCCGGGTGCTGAAGGCCAAGGCGGAGAAGGGCGAGAAGGCGGCTTGACGGCCGCAAGGCCGTACGCCGGGGAAACGTAGCCTTTTGAACATTTTACTGCGCTGCAAGCAGCGCGCCGTTAGAAGGACGGAACTTCCATGGCAGACCTGAACGCAATCGCGGAACAGCTTTCCGGGCTCACCGTCATGCAGGCGGCCGAGCTGGTGAAGATGCTCGAGGAGAAGTGGGGCGTATCCGCCGCCGCTCCCGTAGCCGTGGCCGCCGGCCCGGCCGCGGGCGGGGCCGCGGCCGCCGCCAAGCCGGCCGAGGAGAAGACTGAGTTCACCTTGGTCCTCCAGGCCGCAGGAGAGAAGAAGATCAACGTCATCAAGGAGGTCCGGACCATCACCGGCCTCGGCCTGAAGGAGGCGAAGGATCTCGTCGAGGGCGCTCCCAAGACGGTGAAGGAGGGCCTCTCGAAGGAGGACGTGAACAAGTTCGCCGAGATGCTCAAGGCGGCGGGTGCAACGGTCGAGATCAAGTAGACCGGCGCCCTTTGAACCAGACCGGCTCGGCGCGGAGGGAACGGTCCGCGCCGCTGCCGGAGTTTTCGCTTCGCAGTAGCGCGTCGGGGTCAGTCGTAAGTCTGTAGCAAGTCCGGGGTGTTGGACCACAGTCCGAGGAGCGATCGCTCAAATGGCGACCACGATCCAGAACAACTTCCGCATCCGCAAGAACTTCGCGAAGATCGAGAAGATCATTGACATCCCGAACCTGATCGACATCCAGAAGCACAGCTACGACAAGTTCCTCCAGGCGGACAAGTCGGCCGAGCAGCGCGAGGACACCGGGCTGCAGGGCGTCTTCAAGTCCGTCTTCCCCATCAAGGACTTCAACGAGACCAGCTCGCTGGAGTTCGTCAGCTACCACCTGGAGAAGCCCAAGTACGACGTGGACGAGTGCCACCAGCGGGGCATGACCTTCTCCGCCCCCATCAAGGTGGTGGTCCGGCTGGTGGTCTGGGACAAGGACCCGGACACCGGCGCCCAGTCCATCCTCGACGTCAAGGAGCAGGAGGTCTACTTCGGCGAGATCCCGCTGATGACGGAGAACGGCACCTTCATCATCAACGGCACCGAGCGGGTGGTGGTCTCCCAGCTGCACCGCTCGCCGGGGGCCTTCTTCGACCACGACAAGGGCAAGAGCCACAGCTCGGGGAAGCTGCTCTACAACGCCCGGATCATCCCCTACCGGGGCAGCTGGATCGACTTCGAGTTCGATCACAAGGACCTGCTCTACGTGCGCATCGACCGGCGCCGGAAGCTGCCGGCCACGGTCCTGCTGCGCGCCCTCGGCGCCGTGCCCGACAC
>DATKAG010000221.1:0-31175 GCA_035498355.1 Myxococcales bacterium
GTCACCGGCTGCGGGGTGGTGAACGATTCCCGCACCCGGGCCGCGAGCGACCACCTGCCGCTCTGGGTGGACCTGGTCCCCCGCAGCGCAGCCCTAGCCGTGGGAAAGGCCGGTGCCTAGGTTCGCGGCACGGAGGGTCTCCCCTTATGGCAACCGAACCCCAGGGCTCGAACGGTGAGGGCACCGCGGCGAGGATTCTCGGCAATTTCAACCCGGACGACGCCCAGCAGATGCTGGAGCAGGGGCGGGAGGCCGTCGACCAGGCCCTGAACGCCGCCTCCGCTTTCATCCGCGAGCGGCCCATCGCCTGCCTCGCCGGGGCGCTCGCCCTGGGCTGGCTGCTGGGAAAGATCGCTTCCCGCTGAGGAGGGCCTCGTGGCCATCAACACCGGATTCGAGGGGCAGGGCGCGATGGATCATGGACGCCGGATGGTGGAGGAGGCCCGCGCGTTCAAGGACGCCATCGGCAGCCAGGCGGACAGCTTCACCCGCGCCATCGATCTGCGCGGCCGGGTGCAGCGCAACCCGCTGGGCATGGTGCTGGCGGCGGCGGGCGTCGGATACCTGCTGGGCGGCGGGCTCTTCTCCCCGCTCACCGGGCGCGTGGTCCGCATCGGCTTGCGGCTGGCGCTGATCCCGCTGATCAAGAGCCAGCTCTCCAACATCGCGGGAGCCGCGGCGGGCGAGGGAGCGGCCGGCTCCACGTTCTAGTGCACCGCCGTCGAGAGGGCGTCAAGACCGAATCTACGCCATCTCGACGGCGGTGCACTAGGACCAGAAAGCGCGCAGGCGATCCCGTGCGCAGATTGGGACGGGAAAGGCTCGCAGTGGTCCGCGGCCCTGGGCCGCAAGAAGGAGGCAGCGTGGTAGACGACCTTCGCAAGCAGGGCCTCAAGGCCCTCAAGTACCTGCAGGACATGGACCGGGACGACGTGCTCTGCGCCCTGGGCCTGGAGCGCCGCTCGAGCGGCTGGGCCACCGCGCTCGGCACCGTGGGCATCTTCGCCCTCGGCTGCCTGGTCGGGGCCGGCATCGGCATCGCCTTCGCGCCCAAGAGCGGCGAGGAGTTCCGCAACGAGCTGGGCGAGCGGATGCGCCGCAAGGCCGACGAGATGGGCGTGAACCAGGACGTGATGTCCCGGACCCAGATGCCCACGTAAGAAGAACCCGGGGACACAATGCAGGTTTTCGCCGCGCCCGAACGGCGGCTTGCCCAGGAACCTGTATTGTGGACCCAGGTTTCTAGAGAAGCACCCGCCAGAGATCTTCCACGCCCAGGTGTTCCTTGGCGGAGAAGCCGACGACCCCTGGGACCCCCAGCTGGGAAGCGATGCGGGAGAGCTGCGGGTCGCGGCGGGTGCGGGACAGCTTGTCCAGCTTGGTCGCGGCCACCACCACCTTCCGTCCCAGGGTTTCCGCCCAGCGCACCATCTCCACGTCGCTGGGCTGGGCCCCCAGCTCGCCGTCGACCAGGACCACCAGGGTGCGCAAGGGATCGCGGCGGGTGAGGTACTCCTCGATCATCGCCCGCCAGCCCTTCAGCTCCTCCTTGGGGCCGCTGGCGAATCCGTAGCCGGGCAGGTCCGCGAAGACCACCCGCTGCTCAGGCCCCCGCCCCCCGGAGCGCGTCTTCTCCGCCACCCGGAGGTCGAAGAAGTTGATCAGCCGGGTGCGGCCCGGGGTGCGCGAGACGCGGGCCAGCGATTTGCGCGCGGCCAGGGCGTTGAGCGCCGAGGACTTCCCCACGTTGCTCCGCCCGCAGAAGGCCACTTCCGGCGCGCCGGCGGGCGGCCAGCCGCTGGCGTCCGCCGCCGACTTCACGAACCCGGCGGAGAGGACGATCACGCCTCCTGGCGCCCGTCCGGGAAGATCTCCGCCCGGATCTCGCCGAACTCGCGCGAGAAGGCCTCCGCGTTGCGGTGCGAGGCCCCGCCCAGCGCCACCTTGCCCCCCTGGGCCTGGGCCCAGATCCGCTTGTGCGACGTATAGAACGCGATGCCGATCCCGGCGAAGAGCAGGAAGCAACCGAGGTAGATGACCGGCGTCGAGGGGTCGCGGGCGATCTGCAGGCCGGTGGCGTACAGGGGAGAGAGCCGCTCGAAGGAGAAGGCGAAGCGGTCGGGCCGGTTGCGGGCGTCGAACCCGGGATCCTTGGCGAACACCCAGAAGCTGCTGCGCTTCCCATCCTCCGTGCGCACCACCTGCACCGCGGGGCCCTGGCCGGAGAAGTCGGCGCTGTATTCCATCAACTGGTAGCGCAGGCCCTCCGCCGCGTCGATGGGCTCGCCCGCGCCCACCATCATGCCCTTGCTCTGGCCGGTGGCCCGGTCGCGCAGGGAGATCTTCGCCCGCTGGCCCTCGTCCATCTGCACGTAGCTGGCCTGGTAGAAGGTGAGCCCGCCGAAGCGCAGGGGATGGTTGACGGTGATGGTGGAGCGGGCCAGCTCGGCGCCGGGCTCCTTCGAGCCCAGGTCCTCGTAGACCACCAGGTCGGACTCGAAGGCCTTGGGGCGTCCGGGCTCGAACTCCTTGAGGCGAAAGTCATTGCACTGCACGAGGAAGGGCTTGCCGGTGTCCTTGTCCACCAGCCGGTGCTTGAACTCGCTGCCGTCGGGGTTGCGCTGGGTGAAGCCGGAGATGATCCCGCCGTTCTGCGGCACCTGGGCGATTCCCTCGAAGGCGGTGAGGCGGCCGAACACTCCCCCGCCGAGGATGAGCAGGAGCGAGAGGTGCACCACCCAGACGCCGAAGCGGGCGTACCGGCCCCGCTCGGCGAAGACGAAGCCCTCCTGCGGCATCTCCACCCGGAAGCCGCGCTTGCGCAGGGCCGCCTCGATCTCCGCCGTCCCCAGCGCGCTGGCGGTGGCGGGCACCTTGAAGCGCAGCCCCACCACGTGGTCCAGCCTCCGCTCGGGATAGCGCACCAGGTACCAGATCCGCGGCAGCCGCTCGAACGAGCAGGCCACCAGGTTCAGGGCCAGGGAGAGGAGCAGGGTGGTGAACCACCAGGAGTGGAAGAGGTCGTACAGTTCGAACCAGCGGTAGGCGCGCAGCGTCCAGGCATGCCCGGCGAAGGCCCGCTCGATGTTCGCCAGGGAATCGTTCTGCGGGTTGACGAAGGTGCCCGCGATCATCCCCAGGAAGAGCAGGAGCAGGTTCACCAGGGTGAGGCGCAAGGAGCAGAAGAAGCGCCAGACCTTCTCCACCACCGGGTGGCTCTCCCCGCTGGGCGGGGGAAGCTGCGCCACCTCGCTGACGGCGGTCGCCGGCGGCCCCGCCGGCGAGAGCTCTTCCGCGACCGAGCTCATCGGCTCTCCCTCAGCCAGAAGGAGAGCTTGGGCTTGCGGGCGGCGCGCTCGGCGGTCCAATGGTCGATGCGCTGCATGGCCTCCTTGACGTCGAAGGCCCTGAGCGAGGGCGCCGTGCCGCCGTGGCACACCATGCAGCTCTGCGCGCCGGGGTCGACCAGGCCGAAGAGGCGCGCCAGCTCCTTGTCCTTCATCACCGTTGCCGGCTGGTAGTAGCGCCCGCCGCCATGGCAGGTCTCGCAGGAGACGCCCTCCACCGCCGCCTGGCCGGCGCGCTGCTCGTCGCGGGAGTGGCACTGCAGGCAGATCGCCTTCTGCCGTTGTTCGGGCGTGAGGTTGGCGGCGGCCCGGGCGTGCGGGCCGGCCGCCCAGATCCGGTAGGCCTCGGCGTGGCAGGTACGG
The DNA here is from genome assembly GCA_035498355.1 of Myxococcales bacterium. GTDB lineage: Bacteria > Myxococcota > Myxococcia > Myxococcales > 40CM-4-68-19 > 40CM-4-68-19. The sequence continues at coordinate 3,711 of DATKAG010000221.1, forward strand.
CAGGACGTAGGACCGACCAGGTCGGACGCCAGGGCGGCGGGTGCCAGGAGCAGCGGGATGAGGCGCTTCATCTTGGATGCGAGTGTACACTGCCGGGCGTGCGGATCTGGGGATTAACCGGCAACATCGGCTCGGGCAAGAGCACGGTGGGCCGCCTGCTCGCGGCCCGGGGCATCCCGGTGGTGGACGCCGACCAGGTGGCGCGCGAGGTGGTGGAGCCGGGGCGTCCGGCCTTGTCGGAGATTTCCGCACGCTTCGCAGGCGTCCTCCGCCCCGACGGCACCCTGGACCGCAAGGCGCTGGCGGGGCGGGTCTTCGTCGACGCTACCGAGCGCACTGCCCTGGAGCACATCCTCCATCCCCGCATCGCCCAGGAGGTGGCCTCCCGCATGGCGGCCCTGGCCGAGGCCGGGCACGCGGCCGCGGTCTACGAAGCTGCCTTGATCGTGGAGAACGGGTTGCAGCGAGGCCTGGACGGGCTGATCGTGGTCACCGCTCCCGAGGAGGCGCGGATCGCCCGCTTGCGCCTGCGCGACCGGATGAGCGAGGAGGAGGCCCGGGCCCGCATCGCCGCCCAGCTTCCCGAGACGGAGAAGGCGAAAGAGGCGACGGTGGTGATCGAGAACCGCGGCGCGGAGGCGGAGCTCTCCGCCCAGGTGGATCGGCTGGTCGAGCGGATGCTCGAGGAGGCTTGAATGCTCCTGCTCACCGGGTTCCCCAGGCTGCTGGCAAGGAGGATGGCGCAAGCGCTCTCCTTGCGCGGCCCGGTCACGGTGCTGGCGCAGGAGAAACACGCGGAGCGGGCAGGGTCGCTGGCCGCCACCCTGCGCGAGGGCCGGATGCTGATCGGCGACGTGGCCTCCATGCACCTCGGGCTTTCCACCGCCGAGTACCGGGAGCTCACCCAGGAGTGCACCGGCATCGTCCACGCCGCCGAGTGGAGCTGGCTGGGGGCCGACCCGGCGATGCTGGAGCGGGTGAACATCGGGGGCACCCGCAACATGCTGGAGATGGCCGTGGACTGCCGCAAGCTGCGCCGCTTCACCCATTTCTCCACCGTGTTCGTCAGCGGCGACCGGGCGGGGGTGATCGCCGAGGACGAGCTCTCGGCCGGCCAGTCGTTCCGCAACGCCTACGAGCAGACGATGTTCGAGGCGGAGATGCTGGTGCGCCGGGCGATGGGCCAGCTTCCCTGCGCGGTGCTGCGCACGGCGTTCCTCGTGGGAGACTCGACCAGCGGCGAGATCGATCGCTTCGAGGGCCCTTACATCGTCGCCGGACTGCTGCTCTCCAAGCGCTTCCAGGTGCCTCTGCCCCTCCCCCTGGACGGGGTGGCGCCGCTGAACGTGGTGCCGGTGGACTTCGTCGCCCGGGCGGCCGCGGCCATCCACCAGGACCCCCGGGCGGTGGGGCGCACGTTCCACATCGTCGATCCCAACCCCTCCAGCTCGCGCCGCGTCTACGAGCGGGTGGCCGAGCGGGAAGGCAAGAAGCTGCCCCGGCTCTCCCTCGGGTACAAGCTCACCGACCGCCTCCTCAAGCTCCCCGGCTTGGAGAAGCTGACCCGCGAGCAGCGGATCGCCTTCGCCACCGTCAACCACCTCGCCTTCTACTCCAGCCGCAACACCCTGGAGATCCTCGACGGAACGGGGATCCGCTGCCCGCCCATCGAGAGCTACCTGGACAAGCTGATCGATTACGCGCAGAAGGCCCGGGCGGCCTCTCCCTGAGCGCGAAGGACCCGGAGCGCGTATGCTCGCCCGCCCATGAGCAACCAGGAACTGGTTCAGCGCGCGCAGTCCGTCCTCTTCCAGAACTACCGCACCCAGCCCATCGCGCTGGTGCGGGGCGAGGGGAGCTGGGTGTTCGACGCGGACGGCAAGCGCTATCTCGACTTCATCGGCGGCATCGCCACCATCAGCGTGGGCCACGCCAACCCCCGGGTGCGGGAGGCCCTGCTGGAGCAGTCCCGCCTGATCTGGCACGCCTCCAACCTCTACGTCACCGAGCCGCAGATCCGGCTGGCGGAGAAGCTCACCGCCCGCACCCGCTCCCTCAAGCGCGCCTTCTTCTGCAACAGCGGCACCGAGGCGAACGAGGCGATGATCAAGCTCGCCCGCCACTACCAGGTGGCGAACGGGCACCCGGAGCGGATCGAGATCCTCTGCTTCCACAATTCGTTCCACGGGCGCACCCTGGGCTCCCTGGCGGCCACCGGGCAGCCCAAGTACCAGCAGGGCTTCGGGCCCCTTCCCGGAGGCTTCCGCTTCCTCGACTACGGCGACGCCAAGGCGCTGGAGGCGGCCGTCTCGGAGAAGACCTGCGCGGTGATGCTCGAGCCTTTGCAGGGCGAGGCGGGAGTGGTCCCACCCCCGCGCGGCTACCTGGCCAAGGTGCGCGATCTCTGCGCCCGCCACGGCGCCCTGATGCTGCTGGACGAGGTGCAGACGGGGATGGGCCGCACCGGGGCGTACTTCGCCCACCAGCACGAGCGCATCGAGCCTGACGCCATGAGCCTGGCCAAGGGCATCGCCGGGGGAATTCCCCTCGGCGCGCTGCTCGCCCGGGAGGAGGTGGCCAAGGTCTTCACCCCCGGCACCCACGCCAGCACCTTTGGCGGCAATCCATTGGCCACCGCCGCGGCCTGCGCGGTGATGGACCTCCTCTCCGAGGGCCTGCTGGAGCGGGTGCAGCAAGCCGGCGAGCGGCTCTCGCAAAGGCTCTCCGGCATCGGCGGCCGGGCCGGGGGGGAGCGGGGCATGGGACTGTTGCGCGCCCTGCTCCTCTCGGAGGACCTGGCCCCCAAGATCGTGGCCAAGGCGCGCGAGCTGGGTCTTCTGGTCAATGCTGTAGGGGAACGTGTGGTGCGCCTCGCACCTCCCCTCACAGTGTCCGACGAGGAGATCGACCGCGCTTCCGGGCTGCTCGCCGAAGCCGTGGCAAAGGCGTAACAGGAGCTTTTCTCCAGATTGCGCCGTAGGATATCTTGCTTGTACGCGTGGGCAGAACGCCCGCGAGCAGGGGGAACGTTTGGGAGTTGTGCCGAGCCGGCCCGGAGGGAGCATCGATCTTCCGGTCGACATGCAGGACGAGCTGCAGAGGCTGGAGACCGAGGGCGATCGCTTGACCCACTACGAGCTGCTCACCGTCGACGCCGACGCCGACGGCGGCGCGGTCCGCCGGGCCTACCTGGAGCGGTCGCGGCGCTTCCACCCCGACGCCTGGTTCCGCAAGGAGCTGGGGCCTTATGGTCCCCTGCTCTCCAAGTGGTTCCAGCGGCTCTCCAACGCCTACCAGGTGCTCTGCGACGAGGACCTGCGCGCGGCCTACGACCGCGATCACCGCTCGCACCTCGCCGCCCGGCACCCCGAGGCGCTGGAGCGGCGCGAGCTGTCCCGGGCGGAGGAGGAGCGGCGGGCGAAGGAGCGGCGGGAGCGGATGCTGCGCACCAAGGGGTTCGCCCGCATCGGCGCCGCCCGCAAGCTCTACGAGGAGGCGACGGAGCTGGCGCAGAACGGCGAGCGCACCCAGGCCATCTTCACCCTCAAGGCGGCGCGCGAGCTGGATCCGCACCGCAAGGAGATCTCCGCCAGGCTGGTGGAGCTGGAGCGGGAGCAGGCCAAGGCCCGCGCCCGCTCGGCGCTGCTCTCCGCCAAGGAGCGGGAGGAGCGGAAGAAGTTCGCCGACGCCATCGCCGGCTACGCCGCCGCCCTGCAGAACGACCCCGCCTGCTTCGAGGCGGCGGTGGGCGCCACCCGCTGCGCCCTGGAGATGAACGACGCCCGCACGGCCACCACCTGGGCCACCCGGGCGGTGCAACTCAACCCCGACGACCCGGAGGCGCGGCTGATCCTGGCCCGGCTGTTGATGGGGGCGGGGATGAAGGTGCGGGCGCGCAGCGAGCTGATCGCGCTTTTGCACAAGACCCCGGACCACAAGGAGGCCAAGGCGCTGCTCAAGGCGCTGTAGGCATCATTTGGGCGAACTGGTCATCGGCATCGATCTGGGCACCACCAACTCCGTCTGCGCCACGGTGCAGGACGGCTCGCCCACCGTCATTCCCAACCGCAGCGGCTACCGGCTCACCCCCTCGGTGGTGGCCATGGCCCGCAACGGCAAGCGCCTGGTGGGCGCCCTTGCCCGGCGGCAGGCGGTGACCAACGCCGAGCGCACGGTGGTGGCGGTGAAGCGGCTGATGGGGCGGCGCTGGTCGGCGAAAACCACGCAGGAGACGCTCTCCCGCATGCCCTACTCCGTGGTGGGGGGCCCGCACGACGACGTGCGCATCCAGATGGGCGAGCAGCAGTACTCGCCGCCGGAGATCTCCGCCATGGTGCTCACCGAGCTGCGCCTGGATGCCGAGGCCTTCTTCGGCGCGCCGGTGAACAAGGCGGTGATCACCTGCCCCGCCTACTTCAACGACTCGCAGCGCAACGCCACCAAGGACGCGGGGCGGATCGCCGGGCTGGAGGTGATCCGCATCATCAACGAGCCCACCTCGGCCGCCCTGGCCTACGGCTTCGGCAAGGCGCAGAGCGAGCGGCAGGTGGCGGTCTTCGACCTGGGCGGGGGCACCTTCGACTTCACCGTCCTGCACATGTTCAAGGGGGTGTTCGAGGTCGAGGCCACCGGCGGCGACTCGCTGCTCGGGGGCGAGGACTTCGACAACCGGATCATCGACTACCTGGCGGAGCCTTTCCAGAAGGAGCACGGCACCGACCTGCGCAAGGACAAGATGGCCCTGCAGCGCCTGCGCGACGCCGCGGAGAAGGCCAAGTGCGAGCTGAGCGCGGTCAAGCAGGTGGAGATCAACCTGCCCTTCATCTCCGCCTCGCAGCAGGCCGGTCCCCTGCACCTGCAGTCCACCCTCTCCCGCGAGCAGCTGGAGCAGATGACGGGCGACCTGGTGCAGCGCTGCCTCCAGGTCTGCGAGCGGGTGCTGGGGGAGGCCAAGGTCCACGCCGCCCAGCTGGGCGACGTCTTGCTGGTGGGCGGGCAGACGCGGATGCCGAGGATCCAGGAAGAGGTGAAGCGCCTCTTCGGCAGGGACCCGGCGAAGAACGTCAACCCGGACGAGGCGGTGGCCCTGGGCGCGGCCATCCAGGGCGCCATGCTCCTGCACGAGGAGCAGGAGATGCTGCTCCTCGACGTCACCCCCCACAGCCTGGGCATCGCCATCGCCGGCGGCTTCTTCCAGAAGATCATCCCCAAGAACACCACCGTCCCCACCAGCGCGCACCACGTCTTCACCACCGTCAAGGACGAGCAGACCTCGGCCAAGATCACCGTGCTGCAGGGCGAGAGCGAGCTCTCGGCGGACAACGAGCTGTTGGGCGAGTTCATGCTCACCGGCCTGCGGGCGGCGCCCCGGGGCGGGGTGGACATCGACGTGATCTTCGACATCAGCGCCGACGGCATCGTCTCCGTCTCCGCCATCGACGTGCAGACCGGCGCCCGGCAGAGCATCACCGTCACCGCCTCCTCGGGCCTCACCGAGGACGAGATCAAGAAGGCCACCCAGTCCAACGAGGACTGGATGCTGGCGCAGAAGGAGGACCCCAGGTTCCAGGACCGCAAGGCGCGCGCCGAGGAGATCTTCCGCGAGTTCGAGGCCCTCTGGCCGCGGCTCACCCGGGCGGCGCAGAACGGGCTGGGGCAGGAGCCGCTGCAAAGGGCCCAGGCCGCGCTCTCCGTGGCCCGGCTGCAGCTCGCGCAGCGCGAGAGCGATGCCCTGGCCAACTCGCTGGAGCGGCTGGAGCGCATGCTCGAGGCCCTGAAGGGCGCGCTGGAGCGCCAGGGGAGCGCGCGATGAACCAGCCCGCCGGCGGTGGCGGAGGAGGCCGGTTCTCCGCCCTGCTCCTCGAAGGCCTGGACCATTACCGCAAGGGGCGGATGCTGGACGCGGTGCGCGCCTGGGAAGAGGCGTACCTGCTCGAGCCCACGAACCTGAGAGCGCGGGAGTTCCTCCGCTCGGCGCTGGAGCGGATCCACGCGGTGATGACGCCGGGGGGCAAGCAGGCCGCTGCCCCGGGAACCGCGCCGCACCCCTGGCTGCCCTCCCAGCCCGCGGCTGCGCCCGCGCCCGCGCCGGCAGCGAGGCCTCCGCCGCTGCCCCAGCAGAAGGCGCCGCCCCAGCCCCCGCCGCCTCCGGCTGCCAGGAAGTCCGCGAAGACGGCCACCGTGCCCAAGGCTCCCAAGGCCCCGCCACCCCCGCCCAGCCCCTGGGACGACGGGCCCTCCCTGGCCATCCCCCAGCGGGAGGAGGCCGGCGACGGCGGCAACGGCGCCTGGTCGATGCACGACCACGCCCCGGCGGGCGAGGCGGTGTCCGACGACGAGACCGACGTCTGGATGCGCGGCGCCCGCGAGCTGGTGGCGCTGAACGACTTCTCCGGGGCGCTGGAGCTGCTCAACAAGGTGCTGGAGCGCAAGCCCAACGACAAGGAAGCGCTGGGGCAGTACGAGATCTGCGAGCACAACCTCACCTTGATGTTCGAGAGCAAGATCGGCGGCATGGACGCCCGGCCCCGCATCGCCATCCCGCCCGACGAGGTGATCTGGCTCAACCTCGACCCGCGCGCCGGGTTCGTGCTGGCGCAGATCGACGGCGAGGTCTCCTTCGAGGACCTCTACGCCATCTGCGGCCTCAAGCGGCTGGACACGGCGCGCATCCTCTGCGAGCTATTGGAGCAAGGGGTGGTGCAGGTGGAGGGCCAAGGCAAGGCCATCGCCAAGAGGGCCGTGCACCGGCACTAGAGGATGTAGCGGGACAGATCCTCGTCCTTCAGCACCGGCTCGAGCTTCTCCCGCACGTAGCCCGCGTCCACCCGGACCGACTTGCCGGCGAAGTCGGGCGCCGAGAACGACACGTCCTCCAGGACCTTCTCCAGGACGGTGTGCAGGCGGCGGGCGCCGATGTTCTGCGCCCGGGTGTTCATCTCCTGCGCCACCTTGGCCAGCTCCTCGATCCCGCCTTGGTCGAAGACCAGCTCCACCCCTTCCGCGCCCAGGAGCGCCGTGTACTGGCGGGTGAGCGCGTTGCGCGGCTCGGCGAGGATGCGCACCAGGTCGGCCTGGGTGAGGGCCTCCAGCTCCACCCGGATGGGAAAGCGTCCCTGCAACTCGGGCAACAGGTCGGCCACCTTCGCCACGTGGAAGGCGCCGGCGGCGATGAAGAGCACGTGATCGGTCTTCACCGGCCCGTACTTGGTGTTCACCGTGCTGCCCTCGACGATGGGGAGCAGGTCGCGCTGCACGCCCCCGCGGGAGACGTCGGGGCCGTGCGCCTGGCCCGAAGGCAGGGCCACCTTGTCGATCTCGTCGATGAACACGATCCCGTTGGACTGCACCCGGTCCAGGGCCTCGCGCACCACCGACTCCCGGTCGACCAGCTTCTCCCCTTCCTCCTGCGCCAGGAGCCTGCGCGCCTCCGGCACCGCCAGCTTGCGCTTCTTGCTCTTCTTCCCGAAGGGGAGGTTGCCCAGCATCTCCTGCAGGTTCAGGCCCATCTCCTCCATCCCCTGCGAGCCGAAGATCTGCATGGTGGGCGCGGCCCTCTCCTGCACGTCCACCTCCACCGTCCGGTCGTCCAGCCCGCCGGCGCGGAGCATGCCGCGCAGCTTCTCCCGGGTGGAGTCGCGGGAGCCGGGCAGGAGCAGGTCCAGGAGCCGCTCCTCCGCCAGCTCCTCGGCGCGCGGCTGCACCTCCTTCTGCCGCTCCTCGCGCACCAGGGCCACGCCCGCCTCCGCCAGGTCGCGGACCATCGAGTCCACGTCCTTGCCCACGTAGCCCACCTCGGTGAACTTGGAGGCCTCCACCTTGACGAAGGGCGAGCCGGCCAGCCGGGCCAGCCGGCGGGCGATCTCCGTCTTCCCCACCCCGGTGGGCCCCACCAGGATGATGTTCTTGGGCATCACCTCGTCGCGCATCTCGGGCGAGAGGCGGAAGCGGCGCCAGCGGTTGCGCAGGGCGATGGCCACCGCGCGCTTCGCCGCCCCTTGCCCGACGATGTAGCGATCCAGCTCGGCGACGATCTGGCGGGGGGTGAGGTCCTTGCCGGCGACGGTCATAGTTCCTCGATGGAGATCTGATCGTTGGTGTAGATGCAGATCCTCCCCGCGATGCGCAGCGACTCCTCCACCACCTGCCGGGCGGAGAGCGGCGAGTGCTTGAGCAGCGCCAGCGCCGCCGCCTGGGCATAGGGGCCGCCGCTGCCGATGGCGGCCACCCCTTCGTCGGGCTCCACCACGTCGCCGGTGCCGGAGAGGATCAGGGTGCGCTCCTTGTCCGCCACCACCAGCAGCGCCTCCAGGCGGCGCAGGAAGCGGTCGGTGCGCCAGTCCTTGGCCAGCTCGACCGCGGCCCGGGCGAGGTTCTTGTTGAAATCCTTCAGCTTCGCCTCGAAGCGCTCGAAGAGGGTGAAGGCGTCGGCGGTGGCGCCGGCGAAGCCGGCCAGCACCGAGCCGTCCCCCAGCCGGCGGAGCTTCTTCGCCCCGTGCTTGAGCACGGTCTTGTCCAGCGTCACCTGGCCGTCGGCGCCCAGGGCCACCTTGCCGTCCCTGCGCACGCACACCACCGTCGTCGAGCGGATTGCCATCGCCAGCCGCATGCTAACGCTGCTTGCCGGCTCATGCGATGCTACGTTGGCGGGCAATGTCCGGATCGGGCGTCATCATCCTCTTCGGGGGCACGAGCAACGAGCGGCGCGTGGCGGTGGCCTCCGCGCAGAACGTCTCCGCCGCGCTGGGCGAAGCGGAGACCTGGTTCCTCGCCCCGACCGGCGCCGTGCACAAGGTGCCGCGCGAGGCGCTGGCGAAGTTCGAGCGGCCCTTCGAGCGCGACTTCGCGCCGGGCGGGCCCGCGGAGTTTCCCTCGGTGATCGCGGCGCTGGAGAGCGAGCCCGGGCGGGTCTGGTTCCTCGCCCTGCACGGCGGCGAAGGCGAGGACGGCACGTTGCAGCGGATGCTGGAGGCGCGGAAGATCGCCTTCACCGGCCCCGGCGCCGAGGCCAGCGCCTGCGCCTTCGACAAGGAGGTCGCCAAGCAGGTGGTGAGCGCCGCGGGCGTGCGCATCGCCCGCTCGGTGCACCTCTCCAAGGACCCCAAGGTGATGCGCCAGGAGTTGCGCGACATGCTCGCCCTCTCCGGCCGCGTCGTGGCCAAGCCGGTGGCGGGCGGGAGCAGCGTGGGGCTCTTCCACCTCGACGCCGAGGCGCAGGTGGAGGAGACCGCGCGGCGCGTCGAGCAGTCGGACGAGGCGTACCTGGCCGAGGAGTTCGTCCCCGGCACCGAGCTGACGGTGGGCGTGGTGGACGGCCCCAAAGGCCCGCGGGCGCTGCCGCCCAGCGAGGTGCGGCTGGAGCAGGGGCGGGCCTTCGACTTCGAGGGCAAGTACCTGGGGAAGGGCACCAGGGAGATCACCCCGGCGGAAGTGCCGGAGGCGGTGTCCCGGGCGGCGCAGGAGCTGGCGCTGGCCGCGCACCGCGCCCTGGGCTGCGAGGGCTACTCGCGCACCGATGTCATCGCTTCCAGGGACGGCCCGGTGTTCCTGGAGATCAACACGCTGCCCGGCCTCACCCGCGCTTCCTTCATTCCCCAGCAGCTCGCCGTCGAGGGCACCTCGCTGCTCTCCTTCCTCGAGGGTCAGATCGAGATCGCGCGCAAGCGGCGGGATGGTAGCTGACTACTTCTTCGCTCGAGGGTGCGCGTCCTCGTAGATCTGCAGCAGCCGCTCGGAAGAGACGTGCGTGTACCGCTGGGTGGTGGAGAGCGAGGCGTGGCCCAGCAGCTCCTGGATGCCGCGCAGGTCGGCGCCCATGTCCAGGAGATGGGTGGCGAAGCTGTGCCGCATCGCGTGCGGGTGGACGTGGCGGCGGGCGCCGGCGATGAGAGCGTACTTGTCCAGCTCGCGCGCGACGCTGCGCGCGGTGAGCCGGCCGCCGCGGCGGTTGAGGAACAGGGCGCCGCCCGACGGGCGCAATTCGGAGCGCCTGGCCAGGTACGCGTCGAGCGCGGCGCGGGCCTTGCTCACCATCGGCACCATGCGCTCCTTGTTCCCCTTGCCGCGCACGCGCACCGAGTCGCTTGACACGTCCGCGAGATCGAGCCCCACCAGCTCGGAGACACGCAGCCCGGCCCCGTAGAGCAGCTCCAGCGCGGCGCGGTCGCGCAGTCCGGCCGGCGTCCGCCCCGAAGGCGCCTCCACGATGGCGGCGCAGTCGTCGACGTTCACCACGTTGGGCAGCGAGAGGCGCCGGCGGGGAAAGGCGAGCCTCCGCGCCGGGCTGTCGGCGATGTGGCCCATGCGCACCCGGTGCTCGTAGAAGGCCCGGACGCTGGCCTGCTTGCGGGCCAGGGTGGAGGCGGTGCTGGCGGAGAAGCGGGAGGCGAGGAAGGCGCGGAGATCGTCGCGGGTGGCGGCGTCCAGCGGCGTCCCCCGCTCGTCGAGGAAGGCGGCCAGCTGGCGCAGGTCCGAGACGTATGCCCGCTGCGTCTGCGGGGAAGCGCGTTCTACCCGTGCCAGGTGGGCGGCGAACGACTCGATCTCGGGATGCACGGGGGCGGATTGTGTGCCGCTCAGGGCACGTCCGCCAGAAACACGCCGCCCTTGCCGGCGGCGATGACGGCGTACGCCACCTTGCGCCCGCCGGCGTCGGCGAAGCGCGAAGCCGGATCGGCTTCGAGGACGAACGGCTTCACGGTCCCGGGCGGCGGCCCGGTGGCGGAGATCACCGCCAGGTCCACCGCCCTCGGCGCTCCCCGGTGGGGCTGCTGGACGAGGATCCGCGCACCGTCGCGGGAGAGATCGAATCCGGCTACGTCCGCGGCCAGGAGCTGGGGCGCGCCGCCGGAGAAGGGGGCGCGCAAGAGCGCGCAGCTCCGCGGGCCGCCGGAGCAGCGCGCCTTGTAGTAGAGCGCGCTGCCGTCCGGGGAGTGGTCCCAGCCGTAGACGCCCTCGTCGATCCGGTGCGGGGGCGCCTGGGGCGCCGCCAGGTCGAATCCCCACAGCTCCACGCGGAAGTCGCCCTTGGTCGGGGCCAATACCAGATAGAGGACCCGCCGCCCGAAGAGGGAGAAGCCTTGCACGCGCCGGGCGATCTCCTTCGGGGGCGCGCCGGGCGTCGACACGGTCAGCGTTCCCGCCCGCGACCGCAGGTCGAAGTGCGCCAGGCAGAGCAGGTCGCCGCCCGCGCTCCAGCGCCAGCCGGAGACGCGCGAGGCCACCTGCACCGGGGCGCCGCCCTTCGGCATCCGGTACAGATCGCCGTTGGCTTCCCCGGGCCGCTGTGCGGTGGAGAGGAGCGCGATCTCCTTTCCCTCGGGCGAGAAGCTGAAGGCGGTGGCCTCCGCCACCCGGTGACCGTCGAGCAGCAGCGGCCGATCTCCGCCCTTTGCCGGCGGGGGGCCAAGGGCGGCGAGGGTGCCGTCGGGAGCGAAGGCGAAGTCGGAGGTGGCCGCGGCGATCTCCCGGGGGGCGGCGGAGGGCCCGTCGACCACCCAGAGCTTTCCGCCCGCGGCCGCGGAGGCGCGCACGGCCAGGCGCTTGCCGTCCGCGGACCAGGCGATGGCTTGCGCTCCGGGCAGCTTGAGGCTGCGCTCGCCTACGCCGGCGGCATCGCGCGCCACCCACCCCAGCTCTCCGCGCGAGGACCAGGCGAAGGTGCGCGCCTCCTTCGCCACCAGCCTGGCCGCCTGGTCGCGCACGGCCACCCACAGGTCGCCCTCGCCCTGGGAGAACCGCCAGGAAGCAAGGAAGGCCAGCTCGCCCGAGGCCGGCGAGAAGGCGTAGGCGCCTTCGCCGCTGGAAACGCCGGAGCCGACCTTGCGATCGTCGAGCCAGAGATCGCCTGTGAGGAGATCCTCCGGCACGCCTGGATCCTCCGGACGGCGGGCGGCGAGGAGGAAGGCGACCTCGCCCTCGCGCGCGATCAGCCCGCGGGCGAGGCCGGAGGCCAGCTTGCGGCCCGGCGTCGACTCGCTGCACGCCGCGCAGAGAAGCGCTAGAGCCGCGATTCGCTGGAAGGCCATGTCGCGGGTCCGGGGCGCAGGGCGACGCCGGTCCGCGCCGCCCACTCCTCCAGCTCGCGGCGGGCGCGGCGCAGCAGGCGTTCCTTGCGTTCGTGCTTGCGGTGCCGCTCGCTCAGGGGCGGGAAGAGCGCGTAGACGACGTTGGTCGGCTGGTAGTCGTACCCTTCCGGATGCGCCTCGCCGCTGACGTGGCGGAGGAGAGCCCCCAGGGCGGTGGTGCCGGGCGGAGGAGCGAATTCCCCGCCTCGCAGGCGCGCCAGCACTCGCCGGGCGGCCAGGTGGCCGGAGGCGGCGCTCTCCACGTAGCCCTCGACGCCCGTGATCTGGCCGGCGCAGAAGATGTGAGGGCGGGTCTTGAGCGAGCCGTCCTTCGCCATCACCTCGGGGGCGTTGAGGAAGGTGTTCCGGTGCACCTGCCCGAGCCGCATCCACTCCGCCTGCTGCAGGCCGGGGATGCAGGAGGAGAAGATGCGCTTCTGCTCCGGCCAGGTGAGCCGCGTCTGGAAGCCCACCAGGTTCCAGGCCGTGCCGGCCTTGTCCTCGCGCCGCAACTGCACCACGGCGTGCGGCCTTCGCCCCGTGCGCGGGTCGGTCAGGCCCACCGGCTTCATCGGCCCGTAGGCCAGCGCGTCGCGCCCGCGCTCCGCCATCACCTCGATGGGCAAGCAGCCCTCGAAGTAGCGCGGCTCCTCGAACGGGTGCGGGGCCACCTTCTCGCCCCGCAAGAGCTCGTCCACGAAGCGCTGGTACTCCTCGCGGGTGAGGGGCAGGTTCAGGTAGTCGGCGCCCTCGCCCTTGCCGTAGCGCGACTGGGCGAAGGCGACCGACGGGTCGACGGAGTCGCCGGCCACGATGGGCGCGATGGCGTCGTAGAAGGCGAGCTGCGAGGCGCCCACCGCCTCGGCCAGCGAGCGCGCCAGCGCCTCCCCGGTGAGCGGGCCGGTGGCGACGATGCACAGGTCCGGACCGGGCGGCAGCTCCCGCACTTCCTCTCCCACCAGGCGGATCAGCGGATGCTCCCGGACCCGCGCCGTCAGCCCACCGCTGAATGCCACCCGGTCGACGGCGAGCGCATCTCCCGCCGGAACGCGCGCCTCGTCCGCCTGCTCCAGGACCGGCGATCCCAGCCGCCTGAGCTCCTCGTGCAAAAGGCCGATGGCATTGTGCGGATTGTCCGAGCGCAGCGAGTTGGAGCACACCAGCTCCGCCAGCCCGTCCTCCTTGTGGGCCGGCGACCGCCGGGCAGGCTTCTGCTCGTGCAGCACCACCTGCACGCCCGCATCGGCGAGCAGGAGCGTCGCCTCGGTGCCCGCCATTCCGCCGCCGACGATGTGGACCTCGCGCTGCATGCGGGCGGTTGTTCTACACCGCGCCGCCCGCAGAGGCGATGCCATGAGCGCCCCGCAGTCCGGCCGGCATCAAGCCCACGACCCGCCCACCGACCCACCGTCACCGTGGGGACCGAATCCCCACCGCGAGCACCGGCCCGGCTGCGGAACGGGGAGAACGTAAGGAGCCTCAGCCCGCCGGCAACAGGCAACCAGGCGAGAACCTGTATTGCGTCCAGGTCCTCAGGAAACCTGGATTTCGGCTGGCTTGTCGTTCTCCGAGCCGGGCTCGGGGGCCTCGCGGCGGTAGCCGCATTCCTTGTCCGGGCAGGCGATGAAGGCGCCTTCGCGCTTCGAGTACTTCTGCAGCAGATACGGCTTGCCGCACTTCGGGCAGGGGCCGGGGATGGGGCGGTCCCAGGCGGCGAACTTGCAGTTGGGGTAGTTCACGCAGCCGAAGAAGCTCTTCCCGAAGCGCGACTTCCGCTCCGCCAGCCCGCCGCCGCAGTCGGGGCAGACCACGCCCTTCAGGGTGATGGGCCTGGTGGTCTTGCAGGTGGGATAGTCGGAGCAGGCGAGGAACCTGCCGAAGCGGCCCCGCTTGTTCACCATGGGCTTGCCGCAGCTGGGGCACACCTCGTCGGTGGGCAGGTCCTCCACCACCTTGATCCTCCCGTCCTGCTCGACGAAGTCCTTGGTGTTCTTGCAGTCGGGATATCCGGAACAGGCGAGGAAGCGGCCCATCCGGCCCCACTTGATCACCATCGGGCTGCCGCACTTCTCGCAGACCAGGTCGGTGGGCTTCTCCTCCCGCTTCACGTCGCGCATCTGCGCTTCAGCGGCCGCCAGGCTCTTCTTGAAGGGCTCGTAGAACTCGCCCAGCACCGACTGCCAGTCGATCTTCCCCTCCTCCACCTCGTCCAGCTCCTCCTCCATCCGGGCGGTGAACTGCACGTCCATCACCTTGGGGAAGGCGCCGAGCAACAGCTCGGTGACGATCTTCCCCAGCTCGGTGGGGAAGAAGCGCCCCTCCTTCTTTTCCACGTACTCCTTGTCCTGGATGGTGGAGAGGATGGCCGCGTAGGTGGAGGGCCGGCCGATGCCCTTCTCCTCCAGCTCCTTCACCAGCGACGCCTCGGTGAAGCGGGGCGGCGGCTGGGTGAAGTGCTGCTCGGGGATCAGCTCGACCAGCTCCAGCGTCTGGCCGGACTCGAGCGGCGGGAGCTGGCGGGAAACGTCGCCCTTCTCCTCGTCCTCGCCCTCCATCTTCTCCGCCCCCGCCTCCTCCGGCGGCTGGTCCGCCTCCTGCCCGTAGACGGCGAGATACCCGGGAAACTTGAGCGTCTGCCCCGTGGCCCGGAAGGTGGCCCTCCCCGCCCGGATGTCCGCCGTGGTCTGATCGAACACCGCCGGCACCATCTGGCAGGCGATGAAGCGGTTCCAGATCAGCTCGTAGAGCCGGAACATGTCCTTCTCCAGGAAGGGCTTCACCTTCTCCGGCGGCTGCTCGAGCGAGGTGGGCCGGATGGCCTCGTGCGCGTCCTGGGCGCTCTTCCTGGTCTTGAACTGTACCGGCTCGGCCGGCAGGTACTCCTTGCCCCAGCGCTGCGCCACGTAGTCGCGCGCTCCCGCCACCGCGTCGGGCGAGAGGCGCACGGAGTCGGTGCGCATGTACGTGATCAGCGCCGTCTGCCCGTCGTCGCCCAGCTCCACGCCTTCGTAGAGCCGCTGGGCCAGGGTCATGGTCTTCTTGGCGGTGAACCCGAGGCGGTTGGCGGCCTCCTGCTGCAGCTTGGAGGTGATGAAGGGCGGGGGCGCGTTGCGCCGGCGCTCCTTCTTCGTCACCTCGGCCACGGTGAACGACTGCTTGCGCAGCTCGTCCACCAGGGGGGTGGTGACCTCTGCGCTGGGCAGCTCGATCTTCTGCCCGTCCAGCTTGATCAGCTTGGCACGGAACTGCGGCGGCAGCGCGGCGCGGAGATCGGCCTCGATGCTCCAGTACTCCACCGGGACGAACCTGGCGATCTCCTCCTCGCGCTCCACCACCAGCCGCACCGCCACGCTCTGCACCCGGCCCGCGGAGAGCCCGCGCCGCACCTTCTTCCAGAGGATGGGGGAGATCTGGTAGCCCACCAGCCGGTCCAGCACCCGGCGGGCCTGCTGCGCGTCGTAGAGGTCCTTGTTCAGCTCCAGCGGCTTCTGGATCGCCTCCTGGATGGCCTTCTTGGTGATCTCGTTGAAGAGGATCCGCGAGGCGGGGATCTTCGTCCGCTTCAGCTGCTCGTAGACGTGCCAGGCGATGGCCTCGCCCTCGCGGTCCGGGTCGGTGGCGAGCAGGAGCCGCCCGGCGGTCTTGGCCGCCGCTTTCAGCTCGGCCACCACCTTCTTCTTCGCCTCGATCACCTCGTAGACCGGCTCGAAGCCGTTCTCCACGTCCACGCCGATCTTGCTCTTGGGCAGGTCCATCACGTGGCCCACGGAGGCCTTCACCACGTAGCCCGAGCCCAGGTACTTCTTGATGGTCTTCGCCTTGGCGGGCGACTCCACCACCACCAGCGTGCTGCCCCTGGCGCGGGTGACGGGCTCCCCCTCGCCCGCCTTCTTCGCGGCCTTCGCAGTCCTTCCAGCGCTCTTGCTCGTTGCCATGTTCCCTCGGGGCGGCGATCGATGCCGGCACTCCCAAATGGGTTCCAAAGCTCAGCGGCGCAGGAAATATTTCCCGGGCCGCTGCAACACCATGCCCTTCAGCTCCAACTCCGCGAGCTTCCCCAGCGCTTCCCGGGCAGGGATCTGCGCGCGCAGGGCGAGGTCGTCTACATGAGCCGGGGTCCTCTCGTCCAGAAGTCTCCACAGCTTGACGCCCGCGGCGTCCAGGACCTCGTCCGTCCGATCGACCGGCGCATTGGATGCCACAGCCCCCCAATGCGTTGCGTCGGCCGCCTCGGGGAGCCCCGCGGGGACCGGCCAGCCCAGGTGGCGCAGGACGTCCGCCGGACCGGTGGCCACCTTCGCTCCCCCTTCGCGCAAAAGGGCATTCGGCCCCTCGGCGCGCGGGTTCGAGGGGTCGCCCGGAACGGCGAAGAGCGGGACACCCTGCTCGGCCGCGTGCGCGGCCGTGATCAGCGCCCCGGAGCGCAGGGCCGCGCGCACCACCACCACCGCCTGGGCCAGGCCGGCCACGGTGCGGTTGCGCCGGGGGAAGTTCCTGGGCGAGGGCTGGGTGCCGGGAGGCAGCTCGCTGATCACCGCTCCGCCGCCCGTGGCCAGCCGGTCGAACAGCCCGCGGTTCTCCGCCGGATACGCCACGTCGATGCCGCAGCCGAGCACCGCGACGGAGCTCCCCTGTCCCCAGAGCGCCCCCTCGTGCGCGGCCGTGTCGATGCCGCGCGCCCCGCCCGAGACCACTTCCACCCCGGCGCGCGCCAGCCCGTCTCCGAAGAGGCGGGCGATCTCCAGCCCGGCATCGTCGGCGGCGCGAGCTCCCACCACCGCCACCCGCCGGGCCTCCGGGGCGAGCGAGCCCCGCACGTAGAGGATGGCCGGCGGATGCGGCAGCTTGCGCAGGCGCGGCGGGTAGCCGATGTCGCCTGGCAGGAGCACGCGGGCCCCGGCCTTGCGGGCGACGCCCAGCGCCCAGGCGCCCAGCTCGTGCAGATCGGGCCCCTGCCCCAGGTACGTCCGCGCGTCGGCCCGCAGCTCCAGGAAGTCGGCGCGCCGGAGGATCTCCAGCGGCCCCTCCTCCAGCGCCTGGCTGAGGGAAAGGAAGGCCTTCGCGATGCGCTCCAGGGCCTTGGCGCCGATCCCCGGCACCGCCGAAAGCGCGCAGGCGGCGACGGTCTCGGGACCGACCGGCCCCGCCGCGTCGGCCGCGCTCTGGCTGGACCGGCCCAAGATGGCCCTTACTGCCCTCCGCCGCTGCCGCCGGCCGCGCGCATCTCCACCATGTCGCCCGGCTGCAGCTCGCGCACCGCCTTCACGATCACCGCGGTGCTCAGGTGCTCGCGGGTGTCGACCACCAGGAGCAACCCGACGTTCTCCTCCGGCACATCGACCTTGGCCGCCTTCTCGCCCGCCGCGCCCGCGGTATACGACTGCGTCACCCAGGCGTTGCTCAACCCGTCGCCCTGGCGCACCACCGCGAAGGTGTTGCCCTCCTGCACGCCGTCGGCGGAGCCGCGGTTGATGAACACCTGGTTGGCCTCGCCGAAGGTGGTGAGGTCGGCGTTGACCGCCTGCACGATGTTCCCGGAGACGTCCGCGGTGTTGGCCCGGGGCGCGACGCGCTTCTCCGGCGCCTCCCAGGTGCGCACGCGGTCGCCGCGGTTCACTTCCTCGAAGGTGCGCTCGATCTGCAGGGTGGCCTGCCTGCCCTGCACGGAGAGGATGCGGGCGACGCCGATGGTCTTGGTCTGCCGGCCCAGGGTGCGGTGCGAGACCGGGTCGACGATGGGGTCCTCGGTGCGGAAGATGAGGATCTTGTCGCCCGGCTTGGCGGGCACCTCGCCCTTGAACCGCGCGTAGGCGGTGTCGTAGGTGGCGAGCATCTCCTTCTCCTCGAAGGAGGCCTCCAGCGAGCCGGACTCCGCCATCTCCTCCGGGGTGACCAGGCCGCTGGTGCGCAGCGTGTACACCGGGGGCGGCGCGAAGGAGAGCTTGCCGCTCACGCTCACGCTGTTCTGCGAGGCGCGGCCCTCGCTGCTGTTCTTGCTCACCACGTCGAGGTCCGCGGACGGCGGCGGCGAGACCAGCGTGTCGGGCGAGGCTCCCGGCGGCGGCTCCTCGGGAGCGTTCTGCGCTTGGGCGTCGACCCCCGCCTCCGGCTCCACCTGCGCAGGCGCCTGCTCCCCGCCTTGCCCGGGGACGATGCGCAGCTTGTTGCCCGGGTAGATCCAGTGCGGGTTCTCGATGCTCGGGTTCAGGCTCCAGATCTTGGGCCAGTACCAGGGGTTGCTGAGGAACTTCTGGGAGAGGTCCCAGAGCGTGTCGCCCTTCTGGATGACGTACTCGTCGGGCGCCCCGGCCACGGGCTTGATGTTCGGGTCGGGCGCCGGGCGCGGGCTCTGCTCGGTGATGGGCGCGTTCTCCCGCGGGGCCGCCTGCGGGGGCTGGGGCTGCGCCGGCGGGGGTGCGGCCTGGTCCTGCGCCTGGGGAGCCTGGTCCTGCGGCTGCGGGGCCAGGGGAGGAGGCGGGGGCGGCGGCTGGTCCTGCTGCGCGCGCGCCGGGATCGCCAGGAAGATTCCCATTGCCCCGCCCAGTGCTGCCCTGCGCCACCGCGCGATCGTCCGGGTCCGCATTCTTCTCCTCCTCACAGATCCTGCAAGAGCTGCCGCGACTGCGCCGCCTCGGGCGCGTCGGGGTGCTCCGTGGAAAGCTGTTCGAGAACCAATCTCGCCTCGTCTTTGTGCCCGAGGATGCGCAGGCACCGCCCGCGTTCCAGCTGCGCCTGCCCCACCGCGTCGCCCGCCGGGTACTTCTGCGGCACGCTCTCGAAGAGGGAGAGCGCGCCGGCGCAGTCTCCGCGCACCTCGCGCACCAGCCCCGCCAGGTAGAGCGCGTTGTCGGCGGCGGTGTGCCCCGGCCAGGCGGCGACGAAGGCGAGCAGGTCGATCTCCGCCTCCGCGTGCTTGCCCTCGTTCAGCTTGCGCACCGCCTGGGCCCAGGCGTAGTCGGCGTCGAATTCCCTGGCGATGGCCGGGTCGGTGTCGAGCTGGGCCAGGGCGCGCGCGTCCGGGTCGCGGAGGACGACGGTGGTGGGGAGCAGGGGAGCATGCTCCACCGGGTTCCGATCGGTCCGCTTCAACCGGCCCCCCGCCTTGACGGTAGTCAACTTCGGCCGGGGCTCGGCGCGGACCGGGACTGCGGCCGGCGCGGGCGCGGCAGGGGTTGGATGCGCCGCCGCAGGGTGGGCCTTGGCGGCAAGCGCCGCCAGCTTCACCTCCAGCTCCTCGATCCGCCGCTGCTGCTGGGCGACCAGCGCGGACTGGGCCTGGATCTGGCTGCGCAGGTCCTTCAGCTCCTCGGCCTCGACCGGCGGCCGCGCAGGCGCTCCGGCGCAGGCGGCGACCAAGGCGGCGAAGGCAAGAGAGCGGAAGCGCAAGCAATTCCCCCGGACCACGGCAGACGCGCCGCGTCCCGCGATGATCTACGCGGGGGGCCTGACATGTCAAAGAACTGGCTCAGGGTCCCGGGACTTCGATGAAAGCCAGGTGCCGGCCGGTCCGGCCCTTGTCCCGGCGGTGGCTGAAGAAAGCGCCCATGTCGCAGGATGTGCACCCTTCCACCTGCTCGATTCGCTCCTCGCGCACGCCGGCCTGGAGCAGCGCCCGCTCGACGCAGTAGCGCAAGTCCAGATGGGGCTTGGGATTTTTTGCCGGATCGTCGGCCGCCTCCGGACCGAACTGGGCCCGGAACGCCGAGGCCAGCTCCGCGGAGACCTCGTAGCAGCAGCGGCCGATGCAGGGGCCGATGGCGGCCAGGACCTCCGCCGGATCCGCCCCGCTGGCGTGCTGCAGCGCGCGAACCGCCCTCCCGGCGATCTGCAGGCGGGTCCCCCGCCAACCGGAGTGGACCGCGGCTGCCGCCGGCCCGGCGTGCAGGAGGATGGGAACGCAGTCCGCGACCCGGACCCCCACCGCCCCGCCTTCCAGCGCCAGCAGGGCGTCGGCCCCCTCTTCCTGCGGGGACGTGGGGGCGAAGATCTCCCGCAGCCTCGAGTCCACCACCCGATCGCCGTGCACCTGGCCGGCGGTGGCGACGCCTCCCAGCACTCCCGCCGCCCGCCGCAGCCGGTCGTGGTTCTCGCGCACGGCGGACTCCTCGTCGCCCACCGAGACGCTCAGGTTCAGGGAAGAGAACACCCCGGAGGAAACGCCGCCGGTGCGCAGGGAGAACCCGTGCGCGACGCCGGCGCTGGAGAGAAGCCTGGAAGTGAGGAACAGGCGCACGCGGTCATTTTAACCGCTGCGGCTTACAGGTCGTGCAGATACTCCTGGATCTCGCGCGTGGCCTGCTCCTCGGAGGTGCGGTCGGCCGACCGGCCGGCCAATTCCGGCGCCCGCTCCACCAGCACGATCCGCTCGCCGCTCGCGTCGCCCACCACGTTGCCCTGCGGGTCGAGGTCGCTCACGCCTTCCAGCACCACCCGCCCGTTTCCCTTGCGCACCTGGTAGAGGGTGAAGACGCTGCGCGCCCCGCCGCTGGCGTCGCCGAGGAGGAAGCGGTCGCCGTCCACCCGCCAGTTGCAGGGCCGGTCGGAGATCCCCGGCTCCTCGCCGTCCACGGAGACGGCCAGGGCCAGCCGGCAGCTCCCGTTCTCCACCAGCACCAGGGCGCCGCGCTCGGTGAGCACGTGCTCGGTTCCGCTGGCGTCGGTGAGGCGGGTGCCCGACTCGTTGATCTCGATGAGCTGCATCTGCCCGTCGAGCTGGGCCCGGGAGCGGATCGACTCCACCGCGTACTTGCCCGCGGCAAGGGCCGGCTTCTCCGGACGCGACGCGCCCAGGTGCGCGCACCCGATCCCCGCCGCCAGCACGAAGGCCACCCCTACCCGCCCTGCCGCCATGTGCTCCTCCCGCCCGCGTCCAGCGAGGCAGCAGGTGCAAGCCGACGGCCACGCCGCAACCCGCCTCCGGGGGCAGGGGAAGGGAAACGCCGTTCTCACCCGGGGAAACTCCCCGGGTCACGAGAGCGCGCGGCGCGACCTGAGCTGTTTGCGGACGAACCAGGCGACGACGATCAAGCCGCCCACCACCAGCACGGCGTCGAAGCGGTGGAACCAGGGCTTCAGCTCGTCGATGTGTTCGCCCAGCTTCATCCCCACCCAGGCGAGCCCCAGGCACCAGGGCAGCGATCCGGCGAAGGTGTAGGCGACGAACTTGCCCATGGGCATCCGCGCCACCCCGGCGGGAAAGGCGATGAAGGTGCGCACCACGGGGAGCAGGCGGGCCACGAAGACGGTGACGTCGCCGCGCCGGGCGAAGAACCGGTCGGCCTGGTCGAGGTGCTCGTGGGAGAGGAGGATGTAGCGGCCGTACTTGAGGACCAGCGGCCGGCCGCCGTACGCCCCCAGGTAGTAAGCGGGGATGCTGCCCAGCACGCAGCCGATGGCGCCGGCCAGCCCGCAGCCGAAGAGGGTGAAGCGCCCGGAAGGCACCAGGCTGCCGGCGAAGGGCATGATCACCTCCGAGGGCAGGGGGATGCAGGCGCTCTCGATCCCCATCAGGGTGGCGATGCCGGCGTATCCCAGGGCGGAGATCACCCCCTGGATCCAGATGGCGATGGCCTCCAGGACCTGGTGGATCACGGCAGCACCCGCAGCCGCGGCACAGGTCGTTCCTCCGGTCCGTAGAAGACCTCGTCGTAAGGGACCGTGCAGTCCGTCTCCCGCGGCGCCGGGTACGCGAACCGCTCGCCCCGGTAGTTGCGGAACACCGTCTCCCGCGCGCGCTCCTCCACCAGGTAGTCGGGCTGCAGCGTCACCTTCCCTCCCCCTCCGGGCAGATCCACGGCCAGGTGCGGGACGGCGAGGCCGCTGGTCCAGCCGCGCAGCTCGCGGAGGATCTCCACTCCCTTGGCCAGGGGCGTGCGCAGATGCTCCAGCCCCTCCGCCACGTCCATCTGGTGCAGGTAGTAGGGGCGCACCCGCATGGTCAGGCACTTCTGCATCAGGTCCTTGATCGCCCTGGCGCTGGAGTTCACCCGGCGCATGAGCACGGCCTGGTTCTCCACCGGGATGCCGCGGTCGACGAGCAGGCCGCAGGCCTCGCGCGCCTCGGCCGTGATCTCCTTGGCGTGGTTGAAGTGCGTGACCACGAAGAGGGGGGCGAAGCGGCGCAGGGCGCGGGCCAGGTCCTCGTCCACCCGCATGGGCAGGCAGACGGGGATGCGGGTGCCGATGCGGACGATCTCGACGTGAGGGACGGAGCGGATCTGCTCCAGCAATTCCTCCAGCCTGGCGGTGGAGAGGAGCAAGGGATCGCCGCCGGAGATCAGGACGTCCCGGACCTCGCGGTGCGCGCGCAGGTACGCCACCGCCTCCGCCAGGTCCTCGCGGGAGATTCCCCCCTCGTCGCCCGAGGTGATCCGCCGCCGCGTGCAATGGCGGCAGTAGACCGAGCAATGGTCGAGGGCGAGCAGGAGCACCCGGTCGGGATACTTGTGCACCAGGGCCCGCACCGGCCGGTGCAGGTCTTCGCCCAAGGGATCGCGCAGCTCGCCGGGGTGCGTGGCGGCCTCCGCCCGCACGGGGATGGACTGCATGCGGACGGGGCAGAACGGATGAGCGCGGTCGATCAACGACAGGTAGTAGGGCGAGATGCCCAGGCGGAAGATCTCCCGCGTCTGCAGGCACCCGCGCCGCTCCTCGTCGGTGAGGGGGACCAGCCGGGCCAGGTCCTCGAGCGAGCGCACGCTGTTCCGCAGCTGCCAGCGCCAGTCGTTCCACTGGGCGTCGGTCGCGTGGGGAAAGAGCTCTGCCCGTCCGGACGGCATGAGGGCGCGGAAGATGCTTCGGGGGGCTCCGCAGGTCAAGGATCAGGCGATGGCGCCCAGCTCCGGGTCGGCCCGCACGGCGGGCAGTGGCGCGCCGGCCTCCAGCGCCCGCCGCAGCCAGTTGCGGGCCCGGTCCTCGGCCCCGGCGCGCAGGTTGGCCCGGGCCGCCACCACCGCCGCGTCGGCGCTCTGCCAGATGGTGTAGCTCTGGCCGGCGAACATGGCGGCCGACTCGTTGTCGCCCCGGGCCAGCTCGATCCCGGCCCGCAGGCGCAGCGCCGCGGCCTGCCGGAAGGGCCCGCCGCCCCCTTCCAGCCGGGCGGCGGAGGCCAGCGCCGAGGCGTAATCCCGCCGCTCCAGCGCATCGCGCGCGTCCTCGGTGGCCGCGGCCACGTCGGCGCGCTCCGCCGGCTCCTCCTGCGGGAAGGAGCTGCCGGGCGCTTGCACCCGGGTGGAGGCGGCCGCCCGCGCCCGCTGCAAATTCTGCAGGGCGAAGAGGCCCAGCCAGAGCAGCGCGAAGGGGTCGGGGCCGAAGAGCCAGGTGACGATGCCGCCCACCGCCAGGGAGACGGCGACCGAGATCCAGGAGACCATCGCCACCGAGGGCCGGCGGCGCACCCCCTCCACGAAGGCGAGCAGCATGTTGCCGCCGTCCAGGGGAAGGATGGGCAGGAGGTTGAAGGCCGCCCAGACGATGCTCACCCAGACGAACTGGGACATGATCCAGGCGGTGATCGATCCGGGCTCGGGCGGAATGGCGCGCACCAGCCCATAGGCCAGCGCGCCCAGGAGCAGCCCGGCGATCGGGCCGGCGAAGGAGAGCACGAACTGGCGACGGGGGGGCGGGCGGCTGCGGAACTGGGGGAAGGTCACGCCGCCGAAGGCCTCCAGGCGGATCTCGGGCCGGCCGCCGAAGACGCGGCCCACCACCGCGTGCCCCAGCTCGTGCACCAGCACGCTGACGAAGACCACGAAGATCCAGGCCGCCATGCGCCAGCCGAAGCCGTACCCGGCGCCGAGGAGGATGGCACTGAGGAAGAACCAGGGAAAGACGAGCACCGGGAAGGGGCCCACCTTGAAGCGCAGCACGAGGCCCAGTGTAGTCCCACCGCCCACCGGGCGCCCGCCTTGACCCGACCCCACGGCGCGGATACTCACGCATCCGGAGGCAAATCTTGAGCAAGACCGCGGCACGGCCGAGGGCGCAGAAGACCTCGCAACAGCCCTTCCACTACCCGCTGGTTCGCCAATACCTGGAGCCCGACTGGACCCGGCTGCCCGGGTACCGCGGGGTCTCCAGGGAGCAGTGGGAGGACGCCACCTGGCAGCGGCGGAACACGGTGAAGAACCTGGCCGAGCTGAAGAAGGCCCTGGGGGCCTTCCTCTCCGACGCCTTGGCCGCCGACCTGGAGCGCGACATCCGCGAGCGCGCCACCATGTCCATGCTGATCACGCCGCACATGATCAACACCATGGACGAGCAGGACCTCTACGCCGACCCGCTGCGCCGCTACATGCTCCCGGCCTTCAGCGACCGGCGGACCGACTGGCCCAGCCACCCCAAGGCCTCCCGCGACAGCCTGCACGAGGCGGAGATGTGGAAGGTGGAGGGGCTGACGCACCGCTATCCCACCAAGGTGCTGGCGGAGATGCTCTCCACCTGCCCGCAGTACTGCGGGCACTGCACGCGCATGGACCTGGTGGGCAACTCGGTCCCGCAGGTGAAGAAGCTCAAGTTCGCGGTGGCCCAGGGCGCCCGGCACGAGCAGATGCTGGAGTACCTGCGGGCCACCCCCAGCGTGCGCGACGTGGTGGTCTCGGGCGGCGACATCGCCAACCTGCCCATCCAGCAGCTCGAGCACTTCGTCTCCGCCCTGCTCGATCTGCCCAGCATCAAGGACGTGCGCCTGGCCTCCAAGGGGCTGATGGGCATCCCCCAGCACTTCCTCCAGGACGAGGTGCTCTTCGGGCTGGACCGGCTGGCGAAGAAGGCCTTCTCCCGGGGCGTGAACCTCTCCCTGCACACGCACGTGAACCACGCCAACCAGGTGACGCCGCTGTTGGGGAAGGCCGCGGGCAAGCTGCTCTCCATGGGCTTCCGCGACGTGCGCAACCAGGGCGTTCTCCTGCGCGGGGTGAACGACTCGCAGAGCGAGCTGCTCGAGCTCTGCTTCATGCTCCAGGATCACGCCCGGGTGCTGCCCTACTACTTCTACCTGTGCGACATGATCCCCAACTCGGAGCACTGGCGGACCACGGTGGCCGAGGCGCAGAAGCTGCAGCACGACATCATGGGGTACCTGCCGGGCTTCGCCACCCCGCGCATCGTCTGCGACGTGCCTTACGTGGGGAAGCGCTGGGTCCACCAGGTGGCGGAGTACGACCGGGAGAAGGGCATCTCCTACTGGACCAAGAACTACCGGACGGGGATCGAGGACGACGTCCCCGACGCGCTGACCCGCCGCTACGAGTACTACGATCCGATCTGGCTCCTCCCCGAGCCGGGCCAGCGCTGGTGGCGCGAGCAGGTGGCGAAGGGCGCCGCCTGATCCCGCCCCGAGCGGAGCTCGGGGCGGAAGATACAGCGTCGCGAGGCTCATCCCCTGGCCGCAACCGTTTGGGCTTGCAAGCCATCGGCGTGCGACGCGACGAACCCTGTAACGTGTCCCCAGGCTTCCGGGGCCCCGGCCTCCCGTCCCGGGACGGCGAGAACCGAAAAGCAGTCTGGTGTTCGGTCAGGCTCACGGCAGGCGCTGTCGATACGACTCCGAGAATGCTACGGATCGTGATCTCGTCCTCGACGCGTGCGAGGTCGGTGAGCCCGAGCACCAGCAGGTCCCTCAACGCCTTCTCGTAGTCAGCACGGCCCCGTTCAGGAAGAGGTGGGTTGGACTTTCGATGCCGCTCGACTTCAATGGTCGAGACAAGGGCGTAGAAATTCCAGTCGGACACAATACGCGAACCGAAACCGTATTGTGTCCCCAGGTTTCTGACTAGATGTGATCGAGCAGCGTCAGCTCGGTGGGGCCGCCCGCCTCCGGCAACGGTCCCACCCCGTCGAGCGGGGCGATCATCGCCACCGCCGTGCTCCGGTCGGGGGCGGAGAACAGCCCGCGGAGCTGGCCGGTGGGCCAGAGGCGCAACCGGGTGCGGCCGACGCGCTGCACGCATTCGCGCAATCCGCCCAGCAGGCGGTCGCGGGCGGGCTCGCTGTTCCAGGCCGCGTCCAGCACGTCCACGGCGTCGCGGCCGAAGCGCACCATGGCCGCTCCCTCGCCGAAGCGGCCTTCCGCAACCACGCCCCACTCCGGCTCGCTCATTCCCCGGGCCCGGGCCAGCTCGCGCAGGCGGCGGAGCTGGAACTGCAGGGTCCAGCCGTCGCGGCTGAGGGCGAAGGTGCGCCGGTCGGTGCGGGACTGGGCGAAGAGGCGCGACATCATCGGCTCGTCGCCGGTCATCGCCGGGCGGGTGGCGCCCGGGGCCCGGGGCAGCGCCTGGAAGTCCACCGTGCACTCGCGGCTCTCCAGGGCCCGGTAGCCCAGCCGCTCGTAGTACCCCACCCCGATGTCCGAGAAGAGCACCGCCGCGTGCGCCCCGCGGCTGCCGTACTCCTTCATCGCCGCCCGCAGCATGGACGCGGCGTGGCCCCGCCGGCGCAAGGGGGGCGGGGTGAAGACGGCGCCGATGCCGAGCACGCGCAAGCTCCGCCCGGCGAAGCTGGCCTGCAGGTCGTACGCCTTCATCGCCGCGGTGAACGAGCCGTCGGGGAACCAGCCCAGCAGCCGGTAGCGGTCCTTCGCCTCCGGCGCGTCGGCGAGCCGGCGCTGGAAGGACTGGAAGCGCTCCTCGGAGAGCCCGCCTCCCCAGAGAGGCTGGATGCCGCGGAAGTAGGCCGCCCGCTCCTCGCCGGTCAGGTCGCGCAGCATCGCGCAAACGCTAGCACGGGCCAGCGCTTTTCGATCCCCGCGCCATTCTGTAGGGTGCGGCCGTGGACGTCCCCGTGCCCGTCCGGCTCTTCTCGCTCCGGGAGGCGAACGCGCTCCTCGCCACCCTGCGCGACGAGTTCGGGCGGGCCCGCGACCTGCGCGACGAGCTGATGGGCATCCAGCGCAGTCTTCAGGAAAGCGGGCGGGGCATCGAGGGGCCCGACGTGGCCGTCGACCCTTCCGCGCCGGAGGCGGTGCAGCGGCTGCAGGGACAGGCGGTGGGGATCATCGGGAAGCTGCGCTCCATCCTCCGGGAGGTGGCCGAGCTGGGGGTGGAGGTGAAGGCGGCGGACGGGCTGGTGGACTTCCGCAGCAAGCTGCACGGCAGGACGGTGTTCCTCTGCTGGAAGTACGGCGAGGAGCGGGTGGAGTACTTCCACGAGCTGGACGCCGGGTTCGCGGGGAGGCGGCCGCTGCCCGCGGACGGCGACTTCACCGGTGACCTGCTCCATTGACCTTCAGCGGCGGGCGATCATCTCGATCTCCACCCGCGCCCCCTTGGGGAGCGCCGCCACCTGCACGGTGCTGCGGGCCGGAGGGCTGCGGGGGAAGCGCTTGCCGTAGACCTCGTTGACCACGGCGAAGTCGCCCAGGTCGACGACGAAGATGTTGGACTTGACCACGTTCTCGAACTTC
>DATKAG010000222.1:0-17554 GCA_035498355.1 Myxococcales bacterium
GCCCTGCTCCCGCTCCTCCAGCACGCGGACTCCAACATCGCCCAGGCGGCCATCGAGGCGCTGGGGGCGCTCCGGGCCCGGGAGGCCGTGCCGGGGCTGATCCGGCTCTTGAACGCCGATCTCTGGCTGCAGTTCGCGGCCGTGGCGGCGCTGGGGGAGATCGGGGATCCCCGCGCCGTGCAGCCATTGCTCGACACCGTCGCCAACGAGATGCTGGCCGAGCCCTCGGTGGAAGCGCTGGGAAGGATCGCCGCGCCCGAGGCGCTGCCCCGCCTGCTCGGCCTGTTGGCCGACCAGGACCGGCTTCCCTTCCGCGACGTGCTGCTGCGCGCCTGCGCCGCGATCCTCGAGGCGCAGCCCGCCTCGCCTCTGCTCTTCACCCGCTTCCGCCGCAAGCTGGACGAGGAGCGGCGGGAGCCGGGCCTGCTGGAGTACCTGGGCTCCATCCTCGCCTCGGACGACGTGCCCCTGGCCCGGGCCGCCGCCAGCGTGGCGCTCTCCGCCCAGCTGGAGAAGCTCTACCCGGCGGTGGTGCAGCGCGCGCTCTCGCCCGATGCGGAGGAGTCGCGCTGGATGGCCGCTCTCTGCCGCCGGCACGAGCGGGCGGTGCGGGAGGCGCTCGCCCACCTGCTGCGCGACGGCGATCCGCGGGTGCGGCGCGGCGCATTGCTCTGCGCCCCCGCCGGACCGACGGTGGTGGCGCTCCTCCTCCCCCGCCTGCAGGATCCCGACGCCACCGTGCGCGCCGCCGCCTGCCAGGCGCTGGGCAGGTGCCGCGACGTCTCGGCCATCCCGGCGCTGATCACCCGCTTCGGGAAGGGGACGCCCCCGGAGAGCGAGGCCGCGGCGGAAGCCCTGGGAAGCATGCCCGGGCAGAGCTTGATCCATCTCGCTCCCTACCTGGAGGACCCCGCCAGGGTGCTGCCCACGCTGGCCGTGCTGGAGGCGGCGCGCAGCCCGCTCTTCCCCGACAAGATCGCCGAGCTGCTCGAGTCGAGCAGTGCCCCGGTGCGCCGGGCCGCCCTCCGGGTCCTGGTCCATCACGACGAAATGGACGCGGAGGAGCACCTGGTGCGCAAGCTCTTCGATCCGGACGAGTCGGTCCGCATCGAGGCCGTGGAGCTGCTGGTGCGCAACGGCTCGACCCGCGCGGTCCCCGCCCTCTCCGCTCTCCTGGGCGTGGCCGGCGAGCTGCGCTACCACGCGATCCGCGCCCTCGGGCGCCTGCGGGCGGAGTCGGCCGCGCCAGCCCTGTCGCGGATGTTCACCCAGGCCAGCGGCCACGAGCGGCTGGAGATCGTCGCCGCCCTGATCCGCATCTCCGCTTCCGGACTCCTCCCCTTTCTCGAGGAGCGGCTGCGCGATTCCGAGCCCGAGGTCCGGCGGGTGGCGGCGGACGGGGTGGCCCGGGTGGCCACGGCGGTGGAGCTGCCGCTCTTGGTGCGCCTGGCGCAGGATCCCGACTGGAGCATCAGGAACCATGCGGGCTGGGGCCTGGGCCGGCTGGGGCTGCAGGAGGGCCGCGACGCGCTCCTGGCTTTGGTCCGCGACACGGAACCCGTGGTGGCCCGCACCGCCCGGGCCGCGCTGGCGAAGCTCGTTTAGGTCCTTGCTCTTTCGCTCGCGCGTGGCGACCGTCCACAGATGCACATCGCCATCGCCGGAGCCGTCGTGCTCTCGCTCGCCCTTCTGCTCTCCCCGGCGCGCGTCGACACCCCGCTCGGCCGGGCGCCCAAGCCCCAGCCGCACGGCCTCCTGGCCCCGAAGATGTGGCAGGATCGCGCCGGGCAGTTCGCGTTGGAGCGGCCGGCCGAGGAGCGGTGGATGTTCCGCAGCGGGATGCGGGGACCGGACGGGGAGCGGGTGCCGCTGCTGGCGATGTCGGAGGAGACCGGCGCCCAGCTGGTGGTGCAGAGCGCGGACGGCATCCAGGACCTCCGCCTGCTCGCCCGGATGCTGATGGAGAACCTGGCGGCGGAGGCCCGGGTGCACGTGGACGACGTGGAGCAGGTCCTGGCCCGGGGCGGCGAGGCCTACGGGTTCGCCTTCAGCGTCGCCGACGAGGTGCGGGGCCGCGTCGCCGTGGTCCGGACCGGCGACCACGTGGCCCTGGCGATCGCGAGCTGGCCGATGGGCGCGCCCCCCGAGGTGGTGGACGACGTCGAGGCGATGATCGGCTCTTTGGGACCGGTTCCGGGGACCCTGCCTCCAGGGGTGTTCTGAGCGCGAGCGCCACGCGGGCGAGCTCGTCGTACAAGGGGAGCAGATCGGCAGGCAAGGCCCGGCGGTGGGCGGCCAGCGTGGCCAGGTCGCCGCGCGCGGCGGGGCCGGTGATGGCGATCCCGGGCGGATCGCGGCGCAGCTTCTCCAGCGCGGCCAGGGCGAGAGGAAGCAGGGCGGCCCGGGCGTCGGGCTCCCCCAGTCCGGTCGCCTTGCGGAACGCGCGCACCGCCTGGGAGAAGAGGGCGACCTCGGCGCCGGCCGCCAGCGCCGCGGCCGCGTGGTAGAGGGCGCGCGATCGTTCGCTGGTGCGCAAGGGCGTCATGCCCAGGCGCCGGCAGAGGTCTTCGAGGTCGGCGGCCGCGCTCTCATCGGAGCCGGCGATGCCCGCGGCGAAGCCGCGGAAGCCCAGGCCGTCGCCCAATGTGAAGGGCCGCAGCGGATGGAGAGATCCGGTGCGGGCGCCCAGGCGGTGCGCCTCGGCCAGCGGGCGCAGTCCCAGCGCACCGGCCAGGTGCGCCACCAGCTGGCCCGGCCCCACCTCCAGCCTGGCGCAGACCTCCGCCACCGCCGCATCGGAGACCGCGAGCAGCACCAGGTCGACGTCCCGCAAGGGCGGCGGGGCGAGGCCGCTGCGCCGCTGCCAGGAGGCGAGCACCCGCACTCCGGCCGCGGGCAGGGTGGCGAAGAGCGCTTCCGCCACCGCGCCGGAGCCGAGCACTGCCGCGGTCCGGATCATCCCTGGCGGAACTCCACTCCCGAGGGGCCGGCGGAGGCCAAAAGGCTCTCTCCGGGCTTCACCCGGCCGGCGAGGATCTCGTCGGCCAGCGGCGACTCCACCAGCCGCTGGATCACCTGCCGCATGGGGCGCGCGCCCAGGGCCGCCTGGAATCCGCCCGCGGCGATCAGGTGGTCGACCAGGCCCGGCCCCGCCTGGAAGGCGATGCGGCGCTCCTCCCAGAGGCGGCGGGAGCTCTCGGCGAGGAGCAGGGCGGCGATCTTGGCCACCTCGTCCCGGGCGAGCGGGGAGAACACCAGCTTCTCGTCCAGGCGGCCCCAGAGCTCCGGCGGGAACGCGCCCCGGGCCTGCTCCAGCGCCGCCGCAAGCTGGGGATCGGCGGAGGGGAGCTCGTCCCGGACCTGTGGCGCGAACCCCACCGGCTGGGCGCCGGCGGCAAAAGCGCGGGCCCCGAGGTTGCTGGTGAGGATCACCACCGCGGCGGAGAAGTCGATGCGGCGTCCGCGGCCATCGGTGAGCTGGCCCTCCTCCAGGACCTGGAGGAGGACCTGCAGTACCGCCAGGTGCGCCTTCTCCGCCTCATCGAGCAACACCACGCAGGCGGGACGGCGGCGGACCGCCTCGGTGAGCAGGCCGCCTTCGCCGTAACCGACGTATCCGGGAGGCGCTCCCAGCAGGCGGGCCGCGGTGTGGGCCTCGGCGTACTCCGAGAGGTCGATGCGCACCAGGGCCCCGTCGAACAGCTCCGCCGAGAGCGCGCGGGCCAGCTCGGACTTGCCCACCCCGGAGGGGCCGCAGAAGAGGAAGGAGGCCAGGGGCCTCTGCGCGGAGAACCCGGCGTAGTTGCGCCGCACCGCCCGCGCCACCGCCTCGATGATCGCCCCGTGGCCGACGATGCGCGCCGACAGGCGCTTCTCCAGGCTGAGGAAGCGCTCGCCGTCCGGCTGCAGGAGCCGCTCCTCCGGCAAGCCGGCCATCCGCGCCACCGCCCGGGCCACGTCCTCGCGCGAGACCTCGCCCCGGTTCTCGCGGCGGGCGCGCGAGCCGGCCAGGTCGATGGCGGCGAAGGCCTTGTCGGGGAGGAAGCGGTCGCGCACGTAGCGGGCGCTGAGCAGGGCGGCCGCCTCCAGCGCCTCGGGGAGGAAGCGCACTTGATGGTGCTTCTCGTACTGGGCCGCCGCGCCGCGGAGGATGCGCGCCGCGTCGGCGGGAGACGGCTCGCGCACCAGGACGGGGACGAAGCGCCGCTCCAGCGCCGGGTCGCCCTGGATGTGCTTGCGGAACTCGTCGTGGGTGGTGGCGCCGACGCAGGGGAACTCGCCCCGCGCCAGCGCCGCCTTCAGCTCGTTGGCCGCGTCCTGGGGGCCCTCGCCGGCGGCGCCGGCCCCGATGATCAGATGCAGCTCGTCGATGAAGACCACCACCCGGCCGGCGGCGCGCTTCACCTCCTCCTTGACCCCCATCAGGCGCTCGCTGAAGGCGCCCCGGAGCTGGGTTCCGGCCACCAGCCCGGACACGTCCAGCTCGAGGAGGATGCGGCCGGCGTCGAGCAGGCGCTGCGCGATGCCTTCGGCGATGGCCGTCTTGCCCACGCCCGGCTCGCCCACCAGCACGGGGTTGTTGGCGCGCCGCTTGCCGAGGATGTCGAGGACCTCCTCGGTCTCCGCCTCGCGGCCCAGGGCCGGGTCCAGCTTTCCTTCCGCGGCCAGGGCGGCGAGGTTGCGGGCGAAGGTGGCGAGCCAGGGATACTCGCGGGGATCGAGCAGCCAGGGGGAGCGGGAGCCGGTGGAGGCTTGCTCGCGCTCGACCCGGCGCTCGGGCTTCGGTTCCGGCTCCGGAGGCAGCGTGGTCACCCGGGCGGGCGTGGCCGAAGGAACGGCGCGCGCGACGATCGCGGCCCGCGGGGTGGCCGCCGCTACCGCCACCTCGCGGCGCCGGGGAATGGCGCCGGTCAGGTACCCCAGCGCGGTGGTGCGCAGCGAGGCCACGGGCGCCGCGGTCTTCTCCAGCAGGTGGGCGGCCGCGCTCCGGGAAAGCCGGGTGAGGGCGACGAGCAGGTGCAGCCCGCCGACGCGCGGGTTGCCGCAGTCGTCGGCGAGCTGGCGGGCCCGCTCCAGCGCCTCGGCGAAGGAGGTGGGGGGCTCGGCGGGAAGGGCCCCGTCCGCCGCCAGCTCCTGCAGCACCTTGTCCTCGTCGCATCCCCGCTCGCGCAGGAGCACGTCCGCCGGCCCCGGCACCGTGAAAGTGGCGAGCAGCAGGTGGTGCGTCCCGGGCGGTTGCCCGACGTTCTTGGCGATGTCCTCCGCTTCCGCTGCGATCTGCGAGAGCTCTGCCGCGTCGCTGGGCATCGGTGGGGGCATCCTCGCTTACCGCGATCGGCTCGCGCAAGCACCAAGTCGAGCGTGAGTCGTCGACGTCGACGTGATCGTGGACGTGGTCGTTGACGTGGACGGCGACGCGGCCGTGGACGACGAACCCACTATTTGCGGGTGACCTTCCCCTTGGAGTCGAGCTTGTACCCGGCGGGAAGCGCCGCCTCGACCTTCGGGGTGTACCCCTTCACGTCCCACCCCGAGTCGGCGAGCACCCCGGCCAGCGCTTCGCGCACCCGGGCGTTGCTGCCCTCATGCGCCTCGAGGAAGTGTCGGATGAGCGGCTCGCGCCCCACCGGATCCTGCTGCCGGGCGATGACCTCGGCGGCGGCGATCTGCACCTCGTCGTCCATGTCGGTGAGGAAGGGGAGCACGGCGGGAGCGATCTCCGGGGAGCGGTGCCCGGCGAGCGCGTGCAGGAGCAGCACCTTCTTCTCGGGCACGCGGCTGTACTCGCCTCCCACCTTCTTCGCCACCTCGACCAGGAACTGCACCACCTCCGCCTCGGGCAAGAGGCCTTCCAGCGCCCGCAGCGGCCAGGAAATCTCGTCGCGGCCGGAGATGAACCGCTTCACCGGCCCCAGGGCGACGCCGCCCGCCTCGGAGATCAGCGCCAGGACGCGCGCCTTCTCCTCGTCGTCGGTGATCCCCGGGTCCACCCGGAAGGTGTAGCGGGTGAGCAGCGCCTCCACCGCCGCCTCGGACTTCAGGCCGCCCAGCTCCTCGATGGCCCCCTGCCGGTTCTCCTTGGGACCGAACTTCTCCGAGGCCTTCTTCTGCAAGCGACGGACCTTCGCCTCCGGCCCGCCCATTCCCAGCATGTCGAGCAATCCCATGGCGACCTTCTACAGCACGAGGTCCCTGCGCACGTCCAGATTGTAGAGCTTCTGCAGTGCCGCGGCCGCCTCGCGGGCCTTGGGCGAGTCCTCGGGCAGCACGATCTGCAGCACCACGTAGAGGTCCCCGCGCGGCGCCCCGGTGGCTCCGCCCTTGAGGGCGGGAAGGCCGCGGCCGCGCAGGCGCAGCTTGCGGCCGCTCTGCGAGCCCGGAGGAATCTTCAGCTTCACCGGCCCTTCGAAAGTGGGCGCGGTGATCTCGGCGCCGCCCAGCGCCTCGGCGGGGGTGATGGGCAAATCGAGGGACAGGTCCCGGCCGGACACCCGCACCGTCGGGTGCTCGCGGACGGTGATCCTCAAGTACAGGTCGCCCGCCTCGCCGCCGCGCTGTCCCGGTCCGCCCTGGCCCGGCAGGCGGACGCGGGAGCCGGTCTCCACGCCGGGAGGGATGCGGACCTTGAGCCGCGCGGTCTCGGGCACCGTCCCCTCGCCCTGGCAGCGCGGGCAGCGTTCGCGGATGGTCCCTTCCCCCTGGCAGCGGGGGCAGGGGACGCCGAACATGCCGCCCATGCTCACCTGGCCCGAGCCGCCGCATTGCGGGCAGGCCTGCGGCTTGCTGCCCGGCCTCGATCCCGACCCCTTGCACTCCGGGCAGCGCGTCGGGCGGTTGATGGCGATCTCCCGCTCGGCGCCCAGCACGGCGTCGCGCAGGTCCACCTCCAGGCTGGCCTCGGCGTCGTCCCCGGGAGCCGCCTCGGCGTGCGCGCGCCGGGCGCGGGCGCCCTGCCTGCGCCCGAACAGGTCCTCGAACATGGAGCCGAGGTCCGAAGGATCGAACGACTCGCCGCCGGCGAATCCGCCGAAACCGCGCCCCCCGAAGCCGCCCGCCTGCGCCTGCCGCTGGAACTCGCGGGCCTTCTCCTCGTCGAACCCCGGGCGGGTGGAGATCTCCCCGAACTCGTCGTACAGGGAACGTTTCTTCGGGTCGCCCAGGACCTCGAACGCGCCGGAGACCTCCTTGAAGCGCTCCTCCGCCTTCCGGTCGCCCGGGTTCATGTCCGGGTGGAGCTTCTTGGCCAGCTTCCGGTACGCCTTCTTGATCTCCTCGGCCGACGCCGTCTTCGCCACGCCGAGGACGGAATACGGGTCTTTCATCACCCCGCGACCGTAACCACCGGCGGCGGGGTGGTCAAATCGCGCCGGGATGAATTGACGCAGGCGCCGCGCCATCTGTTACCATTCCGCCGTGAAAGCGACCGCGCTGATCGTGCTCTGCGCCGGCCTCCCGGCGGCCGCCGCGGGGGACCGCCAGCTCCTCGACGAGGTGGTGGCGGTGGTGGAGGCGCACTCCATCACCCTCTCCGAGGTGACGGCGGAGACGCGGGTGCGCCTGGCCGAGTCGCAGGGCCCCTCCGCGGCGAACGCCCCCCTCGACCGGAAGATCCTCGCCGCCTCGCTGCGCAAGACCATTGAGGAGCGGATCGTCCTCTCCGAGATCCAGCGGCTCAAGCTCTTCGACCTGGAGCCGGGAGAGGTGGAGACGCTCCTGGCCCGGCTGCGCGCGCGCTTCCCCACCCGGGCCGACTACGACGCCTTCACCCGCTCGTTGGAGCTGACGGACGAGGAGATCGGCGCCATCCTCGCCCGCCAGATGCGGGTGGCCCGCTACCTGGACAACCGCCTGAAGCTGGCCGCGCAGCTGCGCGACAGCGAATTGGCGGAGGCGACGAAGGGAAGGTCGCTCACCGACGCCCAGCGCGATCAGCTCCGCGAGCAGCTGGCGGAGGAGAAGTACCTCAAGATGCTGAAGGAGCTGCTGGCGGACCTCCGCCGGCGCGCCAGCGTGCGGGTGCTCGATCCCCTCGACGGCGGCGCCCCGGTGGCGGAGCAGTAGCATGGCGGTGCGGGCCCGGCCGCGGCTCGAGATCCGGCGGATGAGCGCCGCCGATCTCGACGAGGTGATGGTGATCGAGCGGGCCGCCTTCCGCCACCCCTGGTCGCCGGAGCTCTTCCGCCGGGAGCTGGAGCACGACTGGAGCACCATCCTGGTGGCGCTGGAGCCCCTCACCAGCGCCAGCGGCAGGGGCAGCGACCGGGTCGTCGGCTTCCTCATCTACTGGCTGGTGCACGACGAGGTGCACGTCCTGAACGTGGCGGTGGGCCCCGAGCACCGGCGGCGGGGAGTGGCCCGCATGCTGATGGCGGAGACGGAGAAGCGGGCCCAGCAGGCGGGGGCCACCTTGATGACCCTGGAGGTGCGGCGCTCCAACCAGGGCGCCCTGGATCTCTACCGGGAGTTCGACTACCGGGCAGTGGGCATCCGGCCGAACTACTACGTGGACGAGGGCGAGGATGCGATCGTGATGGTGAAGGAGCTGAAGAAGCCCCGCTAGCGGCGCTTGCCTTCCCGGGAACGCAAGACCTCCGCCACCTCCGCCAGCCCCATCCCGTGCGCCCGGAGCAGGACCAGGGCGTGGTAGATCAGGTCGGCGGCCTCGTGCGCGATCTCCTCCCGCTTGCCCCGCATCGAGGCCACCACCAGCTCGGCGGCTTCCTCCCCCACCTTCTTGTGCCGCAGCGCCTCGTCGGCGAAGAGCTTCGCCGTGTAGGACCCCTCCGGCGGGGCCTGTTGCCGCGCGCGGATCACCCGCTCCAGCGCGGCCAGCACCTGACCGGGCGGATCGGGCGCGTCGAGCAGGGCCTCGCCGGCGAGGAAGCAGGAGCGGGCCCCCGTGTGGCAGGCGGGCCCGGCCGGATCCACTTTCAGGAGGATGGCGTCGGCGTCGCAGTCGAGGCGGACGGCGCGCACCGCCTGGGTATTGCCGCTGGTGGCGCCCTTCACCCACAGCTCGTTGCGGCTGCGGCTCCAGAAGGTGGCCAGCCCGGTGTCGAGGGTGCGGCGCAGGCTCTCGCGGTTCATCCAGGCCAGGGTGAGCACCTCGCCCGTGGCCGCGTCCTGCACGATGGCGGGCGCCAGGCCCTGGGCATCCCATTTGACGTCGTCTGGGGTCATCGGCGCATGGGGAACCCGCGCGCTGCGCAGGCCTCCTTGACCGCTGCGAGGGTGAAGGTGCCGAAGTGGAACACCGAGGCCGCCAGCGCGGCGGCGGCTCCCGCCTCGAAGGCGTCGGCGAAGTGCCCGGGCGTTCCCGCCCCGCCGCTGGCGATCACCGGCACCGGGACCGCCGCGGTGACGGCGCGGAGCATCTCCAGGGCGAATCCGCGCTTCGTGCCGTCGTGGTCCATGGAGGTGAGGAGGATCTCGCCGGCCCCCCGATCGACCGCCTCCCGGGCCCACTCCAACAGGTCGCGCCCGCTGGCCCGCGTCCCCCCGTGCGAGCGCACTTCCCAGCCCGGGCCCCGGGCGCGGGCGTCGATGGCCACCATCGCGCTCTGCGAGCCGGCCAGCTTCGCCACCTCGGTGATCAGCCCCGGTTCGGCGATGGCGGCGGTGTTCATCGAGACCTTGTCCGCCCCGGCCCGCAGAAGCGCCTCGGCGTCGCCCACGGTGCGCACCCCGCCGCCCACCGCGAAGGGGATGTTCAGCTCCAGCGCCACCTCCGTCACCAGGTGCACCAGGGTGCCGCGCGCTTCCAGCGAGGCGCTGATGTCGAGGAAGCAGAGCTCGTCGGCCCCCGCCGCGCCGTATGCCCGCGCCTGCTCCACCGGGTCGCCCGCGTCCCGCAGCTGCTGGAAGCGGACGCCCTTGACCACCCGGCCATCCTTCACGTCCAGGCAGGGGATGATCCGCCGGGTCAGCACCGCCCCTCCAGCGCGCCCTGGCCCTGCTCGATGCTGAAGCGGCCTTCATAGAGGGCGGTCCCGGCGATCGCTCCCGCCAGGCTCTCCAGGCCCGCGGAGGCCAGCGCGCGCAGGTGCCCCAGGTCTCCCGCTCCGCCGGAGGCGATCAGCCGGGCCTCGGGCGCGGCCCGGGCGACGCCCTGGAGCAGGGCGAGATCGAAGCCCTCCAGCATCCCGTCGCGAGAGACCGCGGTGACCACCAGCCAGCGCACCCCCAGGCCGGCCAGCTCCGCCGCCAGCCCGGCCGGGTCGGGCCCCCGGGCCTCCGTCCAGCCGCGGGTGGCGGCGCGGCCGTCCTTGACGTCGATCCCGCAAGCGACGCGGCCGGCGGAGAAGCGATCCACGGCGGCGCCGGCAAAGGAAGGGCGCTCCACGGCCGCGGTGCCGAGGACGGCCCGGGCCGCGCCGGATTCCAGCGTCTGCTCCACGGCGGCCAGATCCCGGATCCCGCCCCCGACCTGCACGGGCAAGGGGGCGGCGGCGCGGGAAATGCGGCGGATGAGATCGAGCTGGCGGGCGCCACCGAAGGCCGCGTCGAGATCGACCACGTGCAAGGCCCGCGCGCCTTGTTCCACGAAAGCGCGGGCCTGCGCGACGGGATCCTCGGCGTAGGTCTTCGCGCTCCTGCGCTCCCCCTGCTGCAGGCGCACGGCCCGGCCCTCCAGCAGGTCGATGGCCGGGTAGAGCACCGGGTTCACGCGGCCGCCCCCGGCAGGGCGAGGAAGCGGCGCAAGAGCGCCTCGCCGTCCTGGGCGCTCTTCTCCGGGTGGTACTGGACGCCGAAGAGGTCGCCGCGGCCCACCACCGCCGCGATGCGCACTGGCCCGTGCTGGACCACCGCCTGCGTCACCTCGGCCGGCGCCTCGCAGCGGTAGGAGTGGGCGAAGTAGGCCCAGCCTTCGGGGCGCAGGTCGCTGGCCCCGGTCGCCTCCAGCTTCTGCCAGCCGATGTGCGGGATCTGCACCCCTTCCGGCAGCCGGGTGACGCGGCCGGGGAGAAGGCCGAGCCCTTTGCGGGTGCCGTCCTCGTCCCCTTCCTCGAAGAGCAGCTGCATTCCCAGGCAGATCCCCAGGACCGGCGCGCCCCGGGCCAGCGCGGAGCGCAGCGCCCGCTCGAAGGGCGCCGCCCGCTCCATGCCCAGCCCGAAGGCGGCGACGCCGGGGAGGACGACGCGCGGCGCGCCATCGATCGCCCGTGGGTCGTCGACCAGAGCGGGATCGCCGCCGGCCCGCCGCAGCGCCTGCAGCACCGAGCCCAGGTTGCCCAGGCGCAAATCGACGACGGCAACGTTCACAGCACTCCCTTGGTGCTGGGCACCGTCCCCGAAAGGCGGGGATCGAGCGCCACCGCCTGGCGCAGGGCCCGGGCGAACGACTTGAAGACCGCCTCCGCGCCGTGGTGGAAGTCGCGCCCGGTGAGGAGATCGACGTGGATGTTGGCGCGGGCGTGGTCGGCGATGGCCTTGAAGAAGCCCTCCAGCACGGAGAGGTCCATGGCGCTGCGCGGCCCCTGGTCGACGGGGACGTTCCAGCGCAGGTAGGAGCGGCCGGAGAGGTCCACCACGCTCCGGGCCAGCGCCTCGTCCAGGGGGAAGTAGAAGCAGCCGGCCCGGGCGATGCCCTTGCGGTCGCCCAGCGCCTGGTCGATGGCGCTGCCCAGGGCGATGCCGGTGTCCTCCACGGTGTGGTGCTGGTCGATGTGCAGGTCGCCCTTGCAGCGGATCTGCGCGTCGAAGGCGCCGTGCCGGGCCAGCGTGTCCAGCATGTGATCGAAGAAAGGAATGCCGGTCGAGACCTGCGCGTCGCCGCGCCCGTCGAGGTCCAGCTCGACCTCCAGCTCCGTCTCCTTCGTCTTCCGCGAGATCTTCCCCGTGCGGCTCATCCCTTCGCATCCCCTGTCTCGGCGAGCAGGCGCGAGAGCACCTGGCTGGTGTGGCCCGCCGCTTCGACGTGAGCGTAGATGATCGGCGCGCCCGCGTCCTGCGCCGCCCGGGAAGCGGTCCGGTCGTCCGCGGTGTCCCCCACGAAGAGGACCTGGGAACCCTTGGGCGCTTGCCGCAAGAGCGCGTGGGTGAGCCAGAGCAGCCCGGCCGGATCGGGCTTGCGCGGACGCTGCCCGTCGGACACCCAGCAGAGATCCGGCGCGATCTTCAGCTTGCAGAGCCGCAGCGCCAGGCGGGTCTCGCCCGGGTTGCGCCCGGTGTAGAGCGCGAGGGGGAACTTCGCCGCCACGGCGGCGAGCAGGCGCGGGTCGGGCAGCACTTGCTCGTTCTCCCACATTCCCCGATCGGGCGCGTCGGCCAAGGCCTCCTTCGCCTCGAATCCGAACAGCTCCCGGCACATGGATCCGCCGTAGAGGGCGCCGCAGATCCGGGCCACCTCTTGCGCGGCGATGGGAGCGGGCCATCTGGCGTAGAGGGCGGAGACCCCCTTGCCGGCGGACACCTGGAGGAATTCGCCCAGCTTGGGAGCCTCGCCGCGGGTGCGGAGGAGGAGAAGGAGGGCGATGGCCCGGGACATCTCCCAGTCGTCGTTGAAGCCCCCACTGGCCTTGAAGGCGGGCACCTCGCGGGTCCGATCGAAGGGCGCGGCCCGGGCGGCCTCCTCGCCCACCAGCGGCACGAGGGCGCGGCGGGCGGCCTCCTCCGCCACGGCGTGGTAGCTGGGCCTGGCGTCCAGCAGCACCCCGTCGACGTCGAGGACCAGGCCGCGGACCTCGCGCAAGGAGAAGCTCACGCGCCCATCTCCGCGCGCAGGGCGGCGAGGAAGGCGTCGTTCAGGGCCGGCGCGCCGATGCTCACCCGCAGCGCCCGGGAAAGGCCCGGGGCGGAGGAGACGTTGCGGATGAGGACGCCGCGGCGAAAGAGCGCGGCGTGCAGCTCGTTCGCCGGCCGCCTCTCCTGCTCGAAGAGGAGGAAGTTCGCCCCCGAGGCGTGGACGGTGGCGCCCAGCTCGCGCAGGGCGTGGCCCACGCGCTCGCGCTCGGCCATCACCAGGCGGGCGCGATCCCTCACCAGCTCGGGCCGCGCCAGCAGCGCCCGGCCGATGAGCGAGGTGAAGGCGCTCAGGTTGTAGGGGAGCTGGACCTTGCGCAGCTCGGCGCAGAGGGCCGGGGGGCCCAACAGGCAGCCGGCGCGCAGGCTGGCCGCGGCCAGGGCCTTGGAGAAGGTGCGGAAGAGCACCAGGCGCGGGGCCTGGGCGAGGAGCGGCGCGAAATCCTGGCCGCAGAAGTCGCGGTAGGCCTCGTCGATGCCCAACAGGCAGGGGACCTCGCGGGCGAGCCGGGCGGCATCCTCGGAGGAGAGGGTGGTGCCGGTGGGATTGTTGGGCGAGCCCAGAAGAACCACTTTCGCGCCCCGGGAGGCGCGGGCCAGCTCCTCCACCGGGAAACGGAACTCGCCCTGGCCCTGGCGC
Source organism: Myxococcales bacterium (assembly GCA_035498355.1). Taxonomy (GTDB): domain Bacteria; phylum Myxococcota; class Myxococcia; order Myxococcales; family 40CM-4-68-19; genus 40CM-4-68-19. Next base: position 13,382 of record DATKAG010000222.1, read on the forward strand.
AAGGGCACGGATACGACCCGGGCCCCCAGCGCCTTGGCCTGCAGGGAGTAGAGGGCGAACGAAGGCTCCGCCACCACCACGGTGTCGCCGGGATCGACGCAGGCGAAGAGCAGGAGCTGGAGGAGCTCGTTGGAGCCGTTTCCCACCAGCACGCCGGAAGGGTCCAGGCCGTGGGCGCGGGCCAGATCGGCGGCCAGCCGCGCGCCGTCGGTGATGGGATACCTGGACCAGTCCAGCGCCTGGAGCTGGGCCGCGAGCTCGCGCTTCAGCTCCGCGGGCAGGTCGGAGGGGCTCTCGTTCAGGTGCAGCGCGACCGCGGCCGGGTCGCGCGGGGGCCCATAGGCGGCCAGGGGCCGCACCGTGGCGCGGACGAACTCCTCCGCCCGGCGGCTCATTTGCGGCGCACCTCGACGGCGCGGGCGTGGCCGGTGAGGCCCTCGGCGTGCGCCAGCGCTTCGATGGAGCGGGCGTCGGCCGCGAGCTGGCGGGCCCCGTAGTCGATGACGTTCTGCCGGCGCACGAAGTCGGAGGCGCTGAGCGGGGAAGCGAAGCGGGCGGTGCCGCTGGTGGGAAGGGTGTGATTGGGCCCGGCCAGGTAGTCGCCCACCGGGACGGGGGCATGGTGGCCGGCGAACACCGCCGCCGCCCGGGGCACCTTGGGGAGGGCCGCCTGCGGGTCGCGCAGGAGCAGCTCGAGGTGCTCGGGCGCCAGCTCGTCGGCGAAGGCGAGGGCCTCGTCCAGGTCGCGGGACACCACCGCGGCGCCGTGCTTCGCCAGCGACTCGGCGGCGACCCTGTTGGGGTGCTCGTAGAGCTCGCGGCGCAGCTCCTCGACGGTGCGTTCCGCCAGCCCCGCGTCCGGGGTGATGAGCACGCTGAGGGCGAGCGGATCGTGCTCGCCCTGGGCCACCAGGTCGGTGGCCACCTGGCGGGGATCGGCGCTGGAGTCGGCGACGATGGCCACCTCGGTGGGACCGGCCAGGGAGTCGATGCGCACCTCGCCCGAGAGCTGTTTCTTGGCCTCCGTCACCCAGGCGTTGCCCGGGCCCACGATCACGTCCACCCTCTCGATCGATTCGGTGCCCAGGGCGAGCGCGGCGATGGCCTGCGCCCCGCCGGAAAGGAGGATGCGGGTGGCGCCGGCGATGCGGGCGGCCGCCGCCACCTCGGGAAGGATGGTGCCGTCGCGTCGGGGAGGGGTGGCGACGATCACTTCCGGGACCCCGGCGAGCCGCGCCACGCTGACGGTCATGATCACCGTGGAGGGATACGCGGCGCGCCCGCCGGGCACGTAGCAGGCGGCGCGGCGGAGGGGGACGGTGAGGCAGCGGAGGATGCCCCCGTCCTCCAGCTCCAGGGTGTAGGAGGGGGGCACCTGGGGGGCGTGGAAGGCGCGCACCCGGGCGTGCGCGAGCTGCAGCGCGGCCCGCACTTCGGGCGGACACTGCGCCGCGAGCGCGTCCCAGCGGGCCTCGTCGAGGAAGAGCGAGTCGAGCCGGGCGCCGTCGAAGCGCTCGGTGAGGGCGCGGACGGCGGCGTCGCCGCGCTCGCGTACCTCGGCGATGATGCCGGCCACGGCCTTGGGCACCTCCGGCGCCGTGCCGGCGGTGGCCCGCAAGGCGAAAGCCCTGGCGCGATCGGCGGGAGCGGACAGGTGGAGGACGGGGATCATCCCAGCGCCTCGAGCAAGGGGAGCATCGCTTCCACCTTCAGCCGGTAGGCGGCCCGGTTGACCACCAGGCGCGCGCTGATCTGCAGGAGCTCGTCCACCACCGACAGGCCGTTCTCCTCCAGCGTGCGGCCGGTCTACACCAGGTCGACGATGGCGTCGGTGAGGCCGCTCACCGCCGCGAGCTCGACGGAGCCGGCGAGGTGGACCAGGTCCACCGGCACGCCGCGCCGCGCGAACCACTGCGAGGTGAGGCGGGGGTACTTGGTGGCCACCCGCAGGGAGCGCCCCAGCTCCGCGGTGACGCTGCTTCCCCGGGGGACCGCGAGGCAGAGGCGGCAGCGGCCGAAGCCGAAGTCGATGGGGGTGAGCAGGTCGGCGCCCGACTCCAGCACCTGGTCGAGCCCGCACACCCCGAGGTCGGCGGCGCCCCGCTCGACGTAGAGAGGGACGTCGGCGTCCTTGAGCACCACGAACCGCGCCCCGGCGCCGGCGGGGATGATCAGGCGGCGCGAGGAGCCCGGCTCCTCGTCGGGGGTGAGCCCGGCGCGGGCGAACCTCTCCAGCGCGGGCTTCTGCAGCCGGCCCTTGGGGAGCGCGACGGTCAGCATGCGAGCGGCACCAGCGCGTCGAGGTCGAGGGAGAAGCCCACGGCGGGGCGGGGGTCGCCGAAGCGGCCCAGCAGCGTGTCGTAGCGGCCGCCGCCGCCCACCGGCCGGGGCGAGCCTTGCGCGTAGAGGTTGAAGACGATCCCGGTGTAGTAGCCGAGGCCGCGCACCTCGCCCAGGTCCACCTCCAGCTCGGCGCCCAAGCCCCGGGCGGCGGCCAGGGCGGCGGAGAGGCGGCGCAGGGCCTCCAGCGCCTCGGGCGAAGGGGCCAGCGCCTCGGCCCGGGCGAGCAGCTCTTTCGCCTCGGTCTGGGGGCGGGGAGGTTGCGCCAGCATGAGGATCGCGTCGCGGGCCTTGCCGCCGGGGACCTCGCGCTCGCACAGGCCGCGGAGGGTGGGCAGGTCCTTGCGGTCCACCGCATCGTTGAGCGCGGCGGCCAGCCGCGGCGAGGCGCCGGCGGCGGTGGCGAGGGCGGAGAAGTAGCCCGTGCTGCCCAGGGAGATGCGGCCGCGGATGCCCAGCGAGTGCAGCGAGGCGGCCGCGAGCGCCAGCACCTCGGCGTCGGCCTCCGCGCCTGCGGCGCCCACCAGCTCGCAACCGGCCTGCAGCCTCTCGTGCACCGGCCCGCTGTCGGGCGAGACCCGGCGGACGATGCTGCCCCGGTAGTAGAGGCGCAGGGGGGAGATGCCCGCCAGCCGGGTGGCGGCGATGCGCGCCACCTGGGCGGTGAAGTCGGCGCGCAGGGCGATGAGCCTGCCGCTGCGATCCAGGGCGCGGAAGGCCTCGGGGCCGAACACGTCGGCCGCCTCGATGGCGGGGGGAATGGCCTCCGCGTATCCCTGGGCCTCGAACTGGGCGCAGAGGGTGGCCTCGCAGCGGCGCAGCCGCCGCGCCGCCTCGAAGAGGAGGTCCTGCGTTCCCGGAAGTGGCGTCGAAGGATCCACGAAGGGAGGGATTGTCGGCGGCGGACGGGGAAGGCGCAAGCTCGCGTGCTACCCTTCGCGGCCCGTGTACCGCCTGGTCAGGCCCTTTCTCTTCCTCCTCCGGCCGGAGACGGCGCACGGGCTGGCGGGCGCCTTCTTGCGCGGAAGGCGGCCTCCGCGGGTGGTTCCGGGCGCGGATCCGGCGCTGCGGCAGACCCTTTTCGGCCTCGATTTTCCCACTCCCGTCGGCCTGGCGGCGGGAATGGACAAGGGGGAAGCGCTGGCCCCGGCCTGGTTCCGGATGGGATTCGGCTGGGTGGAGATCGGCACCATCACCCCCCGGCCGCAGCCCGGGAACGAGCGGCCGCGGCTCTTCCGGCTGGCGGCGCACAGGGCGCTCATCAACCGGATGGGGTTCAACAACGCGGGAGCGGAGGAGGTGGCGCAGAGATTGCGCGCGCTGCCGGCGCTGCCCGGGCCCGTTTGCGTCAACCTGGGCAGGAACAAGGACACCCCGAACGAGCGGGCGGCGGAGGACTACGTGGCGGCGTTCCGCGCGCTGGCGCTTTGGGCGCAGATGGCGGCGATCAACGTCTCCAGCCCCAACACGCCCGGGCTGAGGGCCCTGCAGTCCGAGCTGGGTGCGCTGGTGGGGGCGGTGGTGAAGGCGCGCGACGAGTTGCCCCGGCGGGTGCCTGTGCTGGTGAAGCTCTCGCCCGACGAGCCGGACGAGCGGCTGGTGGAGATGGCCAGGGCGGCGCAGGCGGCGGGGGCGGACGGGATCATCGCCACCAACACCACCCTCGATCGCGCCGCGGTGCGCGGGCACCCGCGGGCGGCGGAGCCGGGCGGCCTGTCGGGCGCGCCGCTGCGGGAGCGGGCGCAGCAAGTGTGCGCGCTGCTCTACCGGAGCGTGCCTTTGCCGATCGTCGGGGTCGGGGGGATCTTCACCGCGGAGGATGCGTACGCGCGG
>DATKAG010000223.1:0-6626 GCA_035498355.1 Myxococcales bacterium
CACCGGCGAGATCCCTTTCGACCCGACCCGGAAGCGGCTGACCACGCTGCACGAGGAGGAGGGCGCGACGCGGGCGTACACCAAGGGGGCGCCGGAGACCGTCCTCCCCCTCTGCGCCCTGGAGGAAGGCGCGCGGGCCGAGGCGCTGCGCGCCGCCGAGGCGATGGCGGCCGACGGCTTGCGCGTGCTCGCTTTCGCCTGGCGCGACCTGGGGCCCAGAGACGCGCCCGACCGGGACCTCGCCTTCGCCGGGCTGGTGGGCCTGCTCGATCCCCCCCGGCCCGAGGTGCCGGAGGCGATCCGGCGCTGCCAGGAGGCGGGCATCCGGGTGGTGATGGTCACCGGGGACCACCCGCGCACCGCCGCCGCCCTGGCGCGCGGCATCGGCCTCCCCTGCGGCGCGATCCTCCGCGGGGCGGAGGTGCAGAGGATGAGCGACGAGCAGCTGCAGATCGCGCTCGACGCCCCCGATCTCCACTTCGCCCGCCTGGAGCCCGCGGACAAGCGCCGCGTCATCGAGGCGTTCCGGCGCAAGCGCGAGGTGGTGGCCGCCACGGGCGACGGCGTCAACGACGCGCCCGCCCTGCGGGCCGCGGACATCGGCATCGCCATGGGGGTGTCGGGGACCGACGTGGCCCGCGAGGCGGCGGACGTGGTGCTGGTCGACGACAACTTCGCCAGCATCGTGAACGCGGTGGACGAAGGCCGGGCGGTGTTCGCCAACATCCGCAAGTTCCTCGCCTACATCCTCACCTCCAACGTCCCCGAGCTGGTGCCCTATCTCGCCATGGTCCTGTTCCGGGTCCCCCTGGCGATGACCATCATGCAGATCCTGGCCGTCGACCTGGGCACCGACATGCTCCCGGCGCTCGCCCTGGGGGCGGAGAGGGCGGCCCCGGGGACGATGAAGCGGCCGCCGCGGGGGCGCGAGGAGAGGCTGCTCGACGCTCCGCTGCTGCTGCGGGCGTACGGGTTCCTCGGGGTGCTCGAGGCCGTGGGCTCGATGTGCGCCTTCTTCGCCGTGCTGCTGGCGGGGGGCTGGCGCCCCGGAGGGTTCATCGCCGATCGGGACCCGCTCTACCTGCGCGCCACCACCGCCTGCCTGGCCACGGTGGTGGTGATGCAGGTGGCGAACCTGTTCGCCTGCCGGGACGAGCGGCAGTCCGTCCGCGCCCGCGGCTTGTTCGAGAATCCCCTGCTCCTCGCCGGCGTCGCGGCGGAGCTGTCGCTGATCGCGCTGGTGGTCTACACCGCGCCGGGCCAGGCCCTCTTCGGGACGGCGCCGCTGCAGGCCCGCGACTGGCTGCTGGCGGTGCCTTTCGCCCTGGCGCTCCTCGCCGCCGACGATGTGCGCAAGAAGCTGTCGCGGGGCTCCTCCACCTTGCGAGCCGCCCCGAGGATCCGTTAGCTTCCCGCCCCATGAAGCGTCGTGAGCTACTGGGCGCCGCCGTCCTCGCGGCGCTTCCCTGGCGCCGGCTGCGAGCCGAGACCGGCTGGCGCACCTTCGAGGTGACCACCCGGGCGGAGATCTCCCGCCCCCAGGGCGTCTCGCGCGCCTGGCTGCCGGTGCCCATGGCCGGCGACATGGACTGGCAGCGAGCCCTGGGCAACACCTGGACGGGCAACGCCTCCCGCATGGAGGAGGTGCGGGTGGGCAAGTACGGCGTCTCCCTGCTCCGTGCCGAGTGGGCGGCGGGAGAGCAGGCGCCCTGGGTGGAGCTGAAGAGCCGGTTCAGCACCCGCGACCGCGCGGTCGATCTCTCCCGGCCAGGGAAGGCCACCTCGCTCAGCCGGGGAGAGATCGCGCTCTATACCGCGCCCACGGAGATGATCCCCTGCCAAGGCCTGATCCATGAGACGGCGCTCGTGCGGGTGGCCAAGGGCGCCCGCACCGACCTGGAAAAGGGACGCGCCGTCTACGAATGGATCGTGAAGAACACCCTGCGCGATCCCAAGACCCGCGGCTGCGGGACGGGGAACGTCAAGGCCATGCTGGAGTCCGGCAACTTCGGCGGCAAGTGCGCCGATCTCAACGGGCTCTTCGTGGGGTTCTGCCGATCGCTGGGAGTGCCGGCGCGCGACGTCTACGGCGTCCGCGTGGCCGGCTCCGCGCTGGGCTACAAGAGCCTGGGGGCCAGCTCGGCGACGATCAGCAAGGCGCAGCACTGCCGGGCGGAGTTCTTCGCCGAGGGCTTCGGCTGGATCCCGGTCGACCCGGCCGACGTGCGCAAGGTGATCCTGGAGGAGCCGCCCGGCCAGCTCAAGCTCGAGGATCCCAAGGTGGAGGCGGCGCACGAGCGCCTCTTCGGGTCCTGGGAGATGAACTGGCTGGCCTACAACATGGGCCACGACCTCGACCTGCCCGGCGCCCAGGGACCCAGGCTGCCTTACCTGATGTACCCGAACGGCGAGACGGGCGGCGAGCGCCTCGATCAGCTCGAGCCTGACGCCTTCAAGTACTCGATCACGGCGCGCGAGATCTGATGGCGCTGCTGGCCGCCGCGCTCCTCGCGGCGACGCCGCTGCTGGATCTGGCCGACGCCGGCGGCCAGAGGCACCGCCTCTCCGACTACCGGGGCCAGGTGGTGCTGGTGAACTTCTGGGCCACCTGGTGCGAGCCCTGCCAGGACGAGCTGCCCACCCTGGAGCGGCTGCGCGCGGCGCTCCTGGGAAAGCCCTTCGTCATCCTGGCGGTGCAGATGGGCGGCAGCGCGCGCACCGCCCAGGACACCGCACGGAAACTGGGCCTGCGATTCCCCCTGCTGCTCGACCGCGACTCCAGGGTGACCGCTTCCTGGGAAGTGAACACGCTGCCGGCCAGCTTCCTCGTCGGCCCGGACGGCGCCATCGCCTTCCGGCATGCGGGCGAGCTGGACTGGTCGGCCCCGCAGGAGCGGCGGCGGGTGGAAGCGCTCTTGCCGCGTTAGCGCCAGTCAGGCGGGATGTCGTGGTCGCTGGCGCTGCGCTCCAGCTCGATCAGCTCGGCCCGGGCCATCTCCAGCGCGTTCAGGGCGGCGGCCATCGCCGGCTGCGCCCCGGCATCCTCCTGCGCGGCGGCGGCCACCCCTTGCTCGGCCCGGGCCACCGATCGCCAGGCGTCGCTGAACTGCCTGCGCCAGCGCTGCGCCTCCAGGCGGGCGTTGGCCCGCTGGCCGGCGATCGCCTTCCGCGGCACCCAGGCCACCATGGACTCCACCTTCACCCGGCCCCGCTCCTCCACTCCTTCGAGAAAGGCGAGCTGATCCCCGGTCATCACCTCCGGGCAGAGGTCGCCGTCCACCCGCCCTGACATCACCTGCAGGCTCCGTCCCAGCTCCCCCCGCCCCAGCCAGCGCGCCTCGCGAAACCGGGCCTCGTCGAGCACGCTCAGGCTGTCCCACCGCTCCACGCCGATGCGCGCCAGGCAGGTGCGCTCGTCGCCCCGGAGCATCTCCACCAGAAGGCCGGAGCGGGCCGAGACGTCGGCCGGGGCGATGAACATGGCCCAGAGCGCGCGGTCGCGCACCTCGGCGCCCACCAGCCGCGGCCGCTGGTAGCGGGCGATCAGCTTCGCCTGCTCCTCCCGATCCTCCTTCTGCACGCGCTTGAGCAGCGCCTGCCAGCGCAGGGCCTCCTCGCCGGCAGGGGGGAGCGCGTAGCCGATGGGCAGCGCGAACCCGATGCCCTCCGCCCGGCGCGCCTTGAGGGAGACGATGCCCACCACCGCCCCGCGCGCGTCCAGCAGGGGCCCGCCGCTGTTGCCTTGCGCCACCGGCGCGTTGAACTGCAGCCAGGCGATGCCCTCCATGTTGCGGCCCACGAAGGCGAGGGTCCCCTGGCCCAGGCTGAAGTCCAGGCCGAGGGGCGTGCCGATGTAGAGGACCGGATCACCGGCGCGCAGGGCCGTGGGATCGCCGGTGCGCAAGGGCCGTCCCTTCCCCGCGCGCACCTCGATCCGGGCGATGTCCAGCCACTCGTCGCGGAAGGAGACCGTGCCCTCGGCCTCCGTGCCGTCGGTGTGGCGCAGCCGGACGGGCTCCTCCGGCGGGCAGGCGACGTGCGCGTTGGTGAGCACGGTGGTGGGGGCGAGGTAGAAGCCCGTGCCCAGCCAGTCCTTGCAGCTCACCTTCACCACGCTGGGAAGCGTCTCCGCCGCGATGTCGGCGAAGGAGGGCGCGGCGGGAGCAGCCGGCGCGGCCGCGGCCACGGCCTCCGGTTCCGGCGCGGGGCGATGGCGCCTCTGCCAGAGGAGGCCCGCCGCGGCGAGCAGTACGCCCAGGGCCGCGAGCGCGATCGGGGCACGCGCCCTCCGGAGCGGGGACGAGGGCCGCAGCTCCGACCGGATTCCCCAGCCCGCCAGCGCGCCGGAAGCCGCCAGGGCGAAGTCGCGGGAGACGGAAGCGAGCACGGTGCCGCCGGCGGAGAGGCGCTCGCGGGCGCGGACCGCGTCCGGCGCGGGCGCGCCCAGCGCGGAGAGCGAGCGCGACCCGTTGAACAGCTTGCGCTCCCCGGCCACCGGCTGAACGACCAGATCGACCAGCCGGCTGGCGCCGCAGCGCGGGCAGCGCGGCCCCTCGCCGGCGCGAGCCCCGCACGCTGTGCACACCTCGGGAAGAGGGCCCACTCGGGAGAGGATACCGTAGAGGGCGGGCCCGGCCGCAAAGAGCCGCGCCGCGCGGCCTTCGACCCTCGGGGACTTGACCCCGGTACCGATCGCAACCTCCGCCATCCCCGCCCCGGTACCGCGCCAGGAAGGGCGAGGGGGAACCCGATCCTCGGGGCTGGAGGGGCCCATGCCAGAGCAGGGAAGAGTGGCTCTGGCCGCCGTCCTCGCCTTCGCCGCCGCGGCCCGCGGGCGCCAACAACCATCCAGGAGCACCTGAGCGCGGACCTGAAGGCTTCCACGAGGTGCCGGTGAACTCCACCACCGGCGCGGCTTGCCCTGCAGGCCGTCGTAGCTTTCGGGCAGCCGGGCGTGAACGGCGGCATCGTGTCTTCCTCTGCACCGACCTGAACAACATCCCGTCCACGCAGGGATCACGACTGAGTGACCGCGCCGCGGTCGATCCGGAACACCACATCCAACAGGTCGCGCGAGTGGGTCAGGTCGGACTCCGAGAGCAGCACGGCCCGGCCCTCTCGCTTGAGCAGCGCGATCACCTCCGCCAGGCGCCGGGCGAGCACCGGCGCCACCCCCTCGAACGGCTCGTCGAGCAGGAGCACCTTGGTCCCCGCCAGCAAGGCGCGCGCCAGCGCCACCAGCTTCTGCTGGCCTCCGGAGAGCTGCAGCCCGCGCCGTTCGCCCAGGGCGCGCACCTCGGGGATCATCTCCTGGATGCGGGCGAGCCGGGTCCCGCCGTCGCCGGCGCCCGCCGCCCAGGCCGGCAGGAGCACGTTCTCCTCCACGGTGAGCTGGGGGATCACGCGCCGATCCTCGGGCATGTACCCGATCCCCAGGCGCGCCCGCTGGTGCGGGGGAATGCCCGCCAGCGGGCGGCCGTCGAGAGCGATGCGGCCGGCGGAGGGCGGCAAGAGGCCCATCACGCTGCGCATGAGCGTGGTCTTGCCGGCCCCGTTCCGCCCGATCAGCCCCGCCAGCTGGCCGGCCTTCACCTCCAGGCCCACCCCGCGGAGGATCCGCACCGACTGGATGGAGACGTCGAGCCCGGCCACGCTCAGCATGGGCGCACCGCGGGCGCAGCCTCGCCCACCACGTACCGGCGCACCTCCGGATCCTCCAGCACGGCGGCGCCCTCGCCGTCGGCGATCACCCGCCCCTCGTAGAAGGCGACCACCCGCTGGGTGTAGCGGCGGACGATCTCCATGTCGTGCTCGACGAAGAGCACCGTCACCTTGTCGGCGCGGATGGCGCCCAGCACCAGGTCCATGAGGGCGAACTTGTCCTCCGAGCTCACCCCGCTGGTGGGCTCGTCGAGCAGGAGGATGCGCGGCTTCACCACCAGGGCCATGGCGATGTCCAGGAGCTTGCGCACGCCCTCGGGGAGGATCCCCGCGGGAGCGCCGGCGAAGCGGTCCAGGCCGAAGCGCTGCAGCATCTCCTCGGCCGCCTCCTCCGGGTCCTTCCGGGGGCCGCCGTGGCGGGCGGCGATCCCCACGCCCACGAGGAGGTTCTCGTAGGCGGTGAGGGTGTCGAAGACCTGGGGGATCTGGAACGAACGGCAGACGCCCAGGCGCGTCACTTGCCGCGGCTGCAGGGCGGTGATGTCGCGGCCCAGGTAGCGGATGGTCCCGGAGGTGGGCTTGAGGTAGCCGGTGACCAGGTTGACGAAGGTGGTCTTCCCCGCGCCGTTGGAGCCGATCAGGCCCACCACCGTGTCCTCCTCGATGGAGAGGCTGATGGCGGAAGCGGCGGTGACCGCCCCGAAGGTCTTCGTCAGCTCCTTCGTCTCGAGAATCGCGCTCATCGCAGGGCCTTGCGCCAGCGGGAGAAGAGCGACCAGAGGCCGCTGGGGAGGAAGAGGATGACCAGCAGCATGGAGGCGCCCACCACCAGCTGCCAGGTGTTGGGCGAGTACTCGTAGGCGAAGCTGCGCAACAGCTCGAGGACGATGGCGCCGAGGAAGGGCGCCAGCACGCTGGCGGTGCCGGAGAGGATGGCCACGAAGACGAACTCCCCGGAGGTGGTC
>DATKAG010000224.1:0-3235 GCA_035498355.1 Myxococcales bacterium
CCCCGCCGCTTCGTTCGCGGCGCTCCTCGCCGAGCTGGGCGCGCGGCCTACCGTGCTGATCGTCGAAGATGCCCACTGGGCCGACGCCGCAACCATCGATCTCCTGCGCTTCCTCTCCCGCCGCATCGGCGGCCGGAGGGCGCTGCTGCTGGTCACCTACCGGGACGACGAGCTGGGTTCCCAGCATCCGCTGCGGGTGCTGATCGGTGATCTCGCGACCTCGGCCGACGTGCACCGCATCGCGCTGCGGCCGCTTTCGCAAGCAGCGGTAGAGACGCTGGCCGCCGGCACCGGCCTGAACGCCGCCGCCCTCTTCCAGCGCACCAGCGGCAACCCCTTCTTCATCACCGAGCTGCTGAGCTCGGGCGGCTCCACGCTCCCGGACACGGTGCGGGACGCAGTCCTGGCGCGTGCGGCCCGCCTGGCCCGGCCGGCCCGGGCGGTCCTGGAGCTGGCGGCGGTCATCGGCGAGAGGGCGGAGCTGGCCTTGCTGGAAGGAGTGCTGGGCGAAAGGGCCGCCGTCGAGCCTTGCATCGAGTCCGGCCTGCTGCGCGGGGAGGGCGCCCGCGTCTCCTTCCGCCACGACCTGGCGCGCCAGGCCATCCTCGGAGCGCTGGCGCCCGATCGGCTGCGCCACCTGCATGCGGGAGTCCTCGCGGCGCTCCGCGCCCGCCTGGCCTCCACGCGCGATCTGGCGACGCTCTCCCACCACGCGGCGGGCGCCGGCAACGCCGCGGCGGTGCTCGAGTTCGCCGTCGCGGCAGCGACGGAAGCGGCGGCGCTGCGCTCGCATCGCGAGGCGGCGGCGCAGTACGAGCGTGCGCTCGCCTTCGCCTCCGGCTGCACGGCCGCCCAGCGCGCCGACCTGCTCGAGGCGCTCTCCTTCGAATGCTATCTGATCCGACGTCTTGGAGACGCGATCGCCGCCCGCACCGAGGCCGCCGGGATCCGCGAACGGCTGGGAGACGCCCTGCGCCATGGCGACGATCTGCGCTGGCTGTCGAGGCTGAACTGGTTCTCCGGACTCCGCGACGAGGCGGAGAAATGGGGCCAGCGCGCCATCGAGGCGCTAGAGGCCTTCCCGCCGGGGCGTGAGCTCGCCGCCGCCTACAGCAACCAGTCGCAGCTGGCGATGCTGGCCTACGACGTCGCGGCCTCCATTTCCTGGGGGCGGAAGGCGGGCGCCATCGCCCGGCGCATCGGCGATCGGGCCATCGAATGCCATGCCCTCACCAATATCGCGTCATCCCGGATCGCCAGCGGCGACGCGCGCGGCTGGAGGGAGATGGAGCGTTGCCACCAGATGGCCGTCGCCCTCGGTCTCGAGGACGACGCGGCGCGAGCACTGGCGGGCTTGATCAGCCACGCCGTCCTGCAGCGGCAGTCCGGACGGGCGGAGCGCTATTCCCAGGAAGGCCTGGGCTACACGAGGGAACACGACCTCGACGCCTACAGCGTCTACTTCCTGGGCTGGCGCTCGGTTCTGGAACTGCACCGGGGCAGGCTGGACGCGGCGGAGCTGGACGCGCAGACGGCTCTCGCCCAGGTCCGCGTCACCCCGGTGCACAAGGTGCTGCCCCTCACGGTGATCGGCCGCGTGCGCGCGCGGCGAGGCGATCCGCAGGTCTGGCCTCCTCTCGACGAGGCGCTCGAGCTGGCGACACCGACCGGAGAGCTGCAGCGGCTCGGGCCCGTCCGCATCGCCCGATCGGAAGCCGCCTGGCTGGGCGGTGACATCCGCCGCGCCCGCGCGGAGGCGAAGAGCGGACTCGAGCTCGCGCTCGTGCAGCGCGAGCCGTGGACCGCCGGGGAGCTCTTCTTCTGCGCGCACAGGGCGGGAGCAGCGATCCGGCCGCCCCGCTGGTGCCCGAAGCCCTTCTGCGACCAGATCCTGGGAAGGCATGCGGCGGCGCTGCGCCAGTGGAGGCGGCTGGGCTGCCCCTTCGAGGCCGCCTGGGCGCTGGCCGGCAGCGGCAAGGAGAAGGACCTGCGGCAGGCATTCGCCGGGCTGGAGGAGCTGGGCATGCGCGCGGCGGCGACGCAGGTTGCCCGCAGGCTGCGCGACCTGGGGGTCAGCGCCGTCCCCCGCGGTCGCCGCGCCAGCACTCGCGCGCATCCCGCCGGGCTGACCGTGCGGGAGGCGGAGATCGTGGCGCTCCTCGGCGAGGGGCTGCGCAACGCCGACATCGCCCGGCGGCTGTTCATCTCTCCCAAGACCGTCGATCACCATGTCTCGGCGATCCTGGGGAAGCTCGGCGTGCGCACCCGCGCCGAGGCGGCTCGCTGGCGGCCGCGCTGACCTAACCTGGGGATGCGGGCCCCGCAATATGGGGAGGCACCCCGACGCAGGGCCTGCGCGCCCCGTGGCATTGCCCGCGGTGAACCTCAAGGAGGTCTACCGTGGGCCGCGTCGTTTCCTTCCTCTATGGGCTGATCTGCTACGCCATCTTCTTCTGCACGTTCCTCTACGCCATCGGCTTCGTCGCAAACCTGATCGTGCCGAAGTCCATCGACTCCGCGCCGGTCGTCCCGCTGGGGGCGGCCATCCTGACCAATGCCGTCCTCCTGACCATCTTCGCCCTGCAGCACAGCGTGATGGCCAGGCAGGGCTTCAAGAGCGTCTGGACGAAGGTCGTCCCCAGGCAAGTGGAGCGCAGCACCTTCGTGCTCTTCGCCAGCGCCGCGCTGCTGCTGCTCTTCTGGAAGTGGGAGCCCATCGGCGGCGTGATCTGGGAGGTCCACAATCCGTCAGCGCGCATGGCGCTGCAGGGCATCTCGTTCCTGGGCTGGATGATCGTGCTGATCAGCACCTTCCTCATCGATCACTTCGATCTCTTCGGCCTCCGGCAGGTCTTCCTCCACCTGATGGGGAAGCCCTACACGCCGCCGCAGTTCACCGCCCGGGGCTGGTATGGCCGGGTGCGGCACCCGATCTACCTCGGGTTCATCGTGGCGTTCTGGGCCACGCCGACGATGACCATCGCCCACCTGCTCTTCGCGGTCGCCACCACCCTCTACATCCTGGTCGCCATCCAGCTGGAAGAGCGCGACATGATTCGCGTCCACGGGGCGCGCTACGAGGCGTACCGCGGGCAGGTCTCGATGCTCATGCCCAGCCTGCTGAAGAAGGCGAGCGGGACGGACGCGCTGCGCGGCTGACACCGGGGAGCCACCATGATCGAGCGAATCGGATTTTCCAGGCACTGGGCGCACGCGATCTTCATCGCCATCGCCG
>DATKAG010000225.1:0-6284 GCA_035498355.1 Myxococcales bacterium
CGCGGAGCGGCTAGCAGCCAGTGCGGCGCAGGTTGCATGCCGCGCTGGAGATGCCCTTGAGCGCGGCCAGCGGCGGATCCCCCTGGAGCGTGGCAAACAGGGCCCCGACGGCGATGGCCACCAGGATCTGCTTCAAGCTCAGGCGACGCATGGATCCCACCCTCGCGCATTCGATGCGCCGGGCCAGGAAAGAGATTCGGGGAAAGATGTCGCGGCGGATCAGCTCGCGAGCCGCTCCGAAAGTTGTGCCCTGATCTTGGCCCGGAAGCGCTCCAGGCGCATGGTGACGGCGCTCTTCCCGACGCCCATCCGCGAGGCGATCTCCCGCGCCGAGAGCGTGCCTTCCAGGTAGAAGAGCCGCACCGTCTCCTTCTCCGGCCCTTCCCGCAGCCCGTCGATCACCTCGCGCACGGCCTTCAGCTCCGCTTCCTTCTCCAGCGCCTGCGAGGCGGCTGGCACGTGGTCCTGCAGGAGCGTCGCCTGGCGGGTGGCGTCCTCGGCGGCCTTGGTGTGCGTGGCCCGGGAAGTGAGGTAGCTGCGGGCGCGGTTGCGGGCGATGGTGAAGAGCCAGGCGGCGAAACGCTCCCTGTCCTTTAGCGAGCCCAGGGCGCGGAAGGCGCGCACGAAGGCCTCCTGCACCACGTCCTCCGCCTCGTCGGAGTCGAGCTCGCTGAAGCTGGCCGCCAGCCGGGCCACGGCGGGACGGTAGCGGCGGTACAGCTCGTCCTCCGCGGCCTTGCTCCGCACGCCTCCGGCGAGGGCCCGGGCGATCAGCACGGAGTCCTGGACGCGCCCTTCGAGCAGCGTCAGCTGTGGGCGAACAGGGGGTCGGGGGAGCTCGAGGGCCGCTCGGTTCGTCGCAGGGGGCATGTCCTCTAGCACCTCGCGTGCCCATGCCACCGGGACACACCGCCAGCAGTAGTTTCAGTCGTTTACGCGGTGCGTGAGTAAAGTCACGGGGCATTCCACCGCGACAATCTTGTCAGGGGTGGGGTGGTCCTCCGCAGGGCTTGCCTGGGAGCGCTTCTCCGCGCTGGTGGGCGCGGCGCCCGCGGACTAAGTTCCGCGCCCGCATGCTCGGGGCGGTGAACGAGAAGGCGCTGCGCGAGCTGGGCTGGGCCCAGGTCTGCGCGGCCCTGGCGGCGCGGGCGCGGACTCCGATGGGCCGCGACCGCTGTGGCGCGCTCCTGCCCGGCGACGATCCCGATCTCGCCCGCCGGCGCCTCAGCCTGATCGAGGAGGCCCGCCTGCTCCGCCGGCACGAGCGCGAGCTTCCCCTCGCCGACGCGGTGGACGTGCGGCCCTCGCTGGGCCGGGCGGCGCGGGAGGGAACGCTGGAACCCGGGGAGCTGCTCCAGGTCTCGCGGCTGATCCGGGCCAGCGATTCGGCCCGGCGCTTCTGCTTCAGCCAGGCGGACCGCGCGCCCCTGCACTTCGAGCGCGCCCAGGAGCTCAGCGAGCTCGTCCCTCTCGCCCAGGAGCTGGAGCGCGCCTTCGATCCCGCGGGAAAGCTGCTGGATACCGCCAGCGCGCTCCTGGGCGAGCTGCGCGAGAGGGCGCGGGGCCTGCACCGGGCGATCAAGCAGCGGATGGAGGAGCTGCTCAAGGACGAGAAGATCGTCCCCATGCTGCGCGACGCCTACTACTCGGTGCGCGGCGATCGCTACGTGCTGCCGGTGAAGGCCGAGCACCGCTCCCATCTCCCGGGGATCGTGCACAACGCCTCCAACTCGGGGCAGACGCTGTTCGTCGAGCCCCAGCAGCTGGTGGAGCTGGGCAACCAGCTCACCATCGCCGAGGCGGGCGCGCTGGAGGAGGAGCAGCGCATCCTCCACGAGCTCTCCGGGGCGGTGGGGCGGCGGGCGCCCTCGCTGGAGCACGACGTGGAGGTGATCGCCCTCCTCGACGAGGCCGCCGCCTCCGGCCGGCTCTCCGACGACCTGGACGCGGGCGCGCCGGAGCTGGGGGGAGAGCGATTCGACCTGCGCCGGACCCGGCACCCCCTGCTGGTCCTGCAGCGCAAGGCGGCGGAGGTGGTGGCGAACGACGTGGCCCTGCCCGCCCCGGCCCAGGCCCTGATCGTCAGCGGGCCGAACGCGGGGGGGAAGACGGTGACCATCACCGCGGTGGGGCTGTGCGCGCTGATGGCCCGCGCCGGCCTCCCCCTGCCCGCCGAGGCGGGCTCGAAGATGCCCCTCTACCGCACCGTCTACACGGCCATCGGCGACGAGGGGGACCTGGCCCGCGACCTCTCCACCTTCACCGCCCACCTCTCCGCCCTGAAATGGATCCTGGAGGCGGCGGGGCCGGGGACGCTGGCGCTGATCGACGAGATCGCCGCGGACACCGACCCGCGGGAGGGAGCGGCCATCGCCGTCGCCGCTTTGGAATCCCTGGTGGCCAAGGGGGCGCAGGTGCTGATCACCACGCATCTCGAGGAGCTGAAGGCCCTGGCCCTCTCCGATGCGCGCTTCGCCCCGGCCAGCGTGGGATTCGACGTGGAGCGGCTGGCGCCCACCTACAAGCTTCGGCTGGGGGAGGTGGGCGCCTCCTCGGCCATCGAGATCGCCCGCCGGGTGGGGCTGCCGGAAGAGGTTTGCGCCCGCGCCCAGAAGATCCTCGGGGGCGGCTCCTCCGCGGTCTCGCAGGCCGTGGAGCGGCTGGAGGGGGAGCGCGCGGAAGCGGCCCGGCTGCGGGTGGAGCTGGCAGCGGCGCGCGAGGAGGTGGAGCGGGAGCGCGCCTCCCTGCAGCGCGAGCGCGAGCGGCTGCGGGAGATGGAGAAGCGGACGCGCGAGGGGGCGCGGGAGGACCTGATCGAGGACCTGCGCCGCCGGCGCGATGAGGTGGCGGCGCTGGTCGCGCGCCTCCAGGCGGCGCCGGCCATGGCCCAGGCGGTGGAGGCGCAGCGCGCGGTGGAGGGCGCCCTGGTTTCCGAGGAGCGGGAGCAGGCGCGGGCCGAGGAGCCGGAAGCGCTGCCCGAGGAAGCGCTTTCGCCCGGCGCCAAGGTCAAGCACGTCCGGCTGGGAACCGACGGGGTGGTGCTGGAGGTCGCGGGCGGCACCGCCACCGTCCAGATGGGAGCGCTGCGCAGCAAGGTGCCCGTCGAGGACCTGGTCCCCACCGGACGCGAGGTGCGGAAGGCGGGCTTCCCCCGCACGCGCGCCGAGCGGCTGGAGCGCGCCGAGCAGGCCCGGGCGGCGGCAGTGGAGATCCGGGTCCCGCTGATCGACGTGCGCGGGATGCGGGTGGACGAGGCCTTGCGCGCGGTCGAGCTTGAGCTGGACCGCGCCTTGCGCGCCGGCGAGGAGCGCGTCCACGTCCTGCACGGCCACGGCAGCGGCGCTCTCAAGTCCGCGATTCGAGAGCATCTTCAGCGGAGCCCGTACGTGTCGAAATCCCGCCCCGCCGCCCAGCATGAGGGCGGGGACGGTGTCACGGTCGCCGAGCTCTAGAGCGCTTTCTTGGAAACCTGCTCTCCTTTCTATAGAATGGAGAAATGGACCCTTGGCTCCGCGCCCTCCGGCACGACCTGGTGAAGCGCGCCGTCTGGCCCGCCCGCGACCTGCGGGAGTCCGGAGAGCAGGACCTGGAGGCGCTCCGGCGCGGCCTGACCCGGCTTCGTGATGCAGAAGGCAGGCCGATCACCGCCCTGCTCCTCTTCGAGCGGATGCGCGCCGGCTCCCCCTGCCCCGCCCGGGCCTGCGACTCCTTCGCGGCCGCCCTGCAAACGGCCGTCGCTTCGCTGGATTCCCCCTGGCCCGAGCCGCTGCGGGCCGTCCTCGCCCTGGAAGATGCTTTTTCCGCCCTCGAGCGTTCCCTGGAGAAGTGATGCCGCGCCTGCTGGTGATCGACGACCGCGACCAGACCATCGAGATGTGCCACCGGCACCTGCCGCAGTTCGACTACGTCACCCGCTGCGGCCGGCGGCACCCCTGCCAGGTGTGCGAGGAGCGCGACAACGGTTGCAAGCTGAAGTGCGCCCACTCCTACGCCGAGGCCGCGGAAGCGCTGCGCCAGCACGAGGCGCTGCCCGACCTGGTGGTCCTCGACCTCCACTTCGCCCTCCCCGAGGAGCAACTCCTTCCCGCCCGGAAGGAAGGGATGGACCTGGAGCAGGTGCGCCGCCGGCAGGGCCTGCACATCCTCGACCAGCTTCGCAAGGACTACCCCACGCTGCCGGTGGTGCTGCTCACCACCACCGACGCGAACATCGGCGAGCGGCCCCAGCACCCCCTGGTCCACTTCTGCGAGAACGAGGTGGTCGACTCGCGCACGCTGGCCGCGGAGATCTCCCGGGCCATGGCCCTGCAGCACGCCGCCCAGGAAGGGCCGGTGTTCTGGGGGCGCTCGGGCGCGATGGCGGAGCTCCGCCGGCAGCTCTCGGTGCTGGCCCGCAGCCCGCTGCCGGTGCTGATCGAGGGCGAGACGGGGACGGGAAAGAGCTTCCTCGCCGAGCACGTCCTCCACCCCCGCTCGGGCGCCAAGGGGCCGCTGGTGGTGACCGATCTCTCCACCATCCCGGAGACCCTGATGCCCGCCCACCTCTTCGGCTCCCGCCGGGGCAGCTACACCGGGGCGGTGGAGGACCACGCCGGCGTCTTCGAGCAGGCGCACGGGGGGACCCTGTTCCTCGACGAGATCGCCAACCTCGACCTGGAGTCGCAGCGCCGGCTGCTGCTCGTGCTGGAGCGCGGGACCGTCACCCGGCTGGGCGATTCCCGGCCCCGGCCGGCGGCGCCCAAGCTGGTGGCGGCCACCAACCTCGACCTCGGGCAGCTGGTGCGCGAGGGGCGCTTCCGCCAGGACCTGTACATGCGCCTGAACCCGGCCACCCGGCTGCGGGTGCCGCCGCTGCGCGAGCGCAAGGAGGACCTGCCGGACCTGATCCGCTTCGCCCTGCTCGACGCCCTGCGCTCCGAGCAGCTCCGGCCCCTGGTGCGCGCCTACCTGGCGCGCTTCCCCACCCCCGACGACTACGCCGAGGAGAGCAATGCGGTGCACTTCGGCAAGCCCCAGGGCCGCGCGCAGCGGCGCGACGCCTTCTCCGTCTTCCTTCCCCCGGGCGCGCTGCAGCGGCTGGCGGCGCACGGCTGGCCGGGCAACCACCGCGAGCTGCGCCTCCTGGCCACCAACGCCCTGGTGTTCTCGCTCGTGCAGCACCTCGACTCGGAGGAGACGGAGGAGAAGCGGCCGGAGCGGGCCCCCGCGGTCCTGGTCCTGGGCGATGCGCTGATCGATCGGCTCCTGGGCAAGCCCGGAGCACAGCCCACGGGGCCCGGCCCGGCCATCTCCGGCGCCGCGGGCGACCGGCGCGTCGAGATCGCGCTCAAGCCGGGCGGGACGTTCGCGGAGATCTCCGCGGACGTGGAGCGCCAGTACCTGATGGCCCTCTTCCACGCGCACGGCGGCGACCTCGACCGGATGGCGGCCGAGCTGTTCGGCGCCGGTGGCACCCGGCGCAAGGTCCACCTGCGCATGAACCAGCTCGGCCTGCGCCTGCGGCACCTGCGGGGAGTCTCCGCGTGATCGCGCTCCTCGCCCTGCTGCTCTCCGCCGGCTCGGCCCAGCCCGGGCTGAAGCTGCTGCGCGAGGGCCGGGCGGCGGAGGCCGCGGATTCGTTCGCCGCCGCCTTGCGCAAGGATCCGCGCAACGCCGCCCTGGCGAACGACCTGGGGCTGGCCAATGCCCGCGCCGGACGCCGCGAGGAGGCGGAGAAGAGCTACCGCCTGGCCATCCAGCTCCGCCCCAGGCGCGCCCTGGCGTACGGCAACCTCGCCGACCTGCTCGCCACCGCCCCCGACCGCTGGGACCGGGCCCAAGAGATCCTGGCGCTGCTGGAACGCGGGGTGTCGCTCACCTCCGGCGAGGACCGGGCCGGCCTCTCCTTGCGGGTGGCGGCCTTCGAGAGCAGCGTGGGCCGCGCCGCCGCCGCCCGCCAGCGGCTGGCCGCGCTCTCGGAGCAGAAGCCCTCCCCGGAAGCGCTGCGCCGGATCCACGAGCTCCTCGACCGGATCTCGGATGAAGAGCGCGCCCGCGCGCTGGAGGACTGGCCGGATCCGAAGCCCGACCAGAAGCAGCGCGACGGCCTCGCCCAGGCGGAGAAGAAGCTGGCGGCCGGCGACGCCCGGGGCGCCTTGGCGGAGGTGGAAGCGCTCTCCGCGGCGCAGCCCGCCTGGCGGCAAGCGCGCTGGCTGAAGGTGCGGGCGCTGGAGGCGATGGGGCGGCTGGATCAGGAAGCGCGGGAGCTGCGCGTCCTCACCCAGCTCGCGCCCACCGACGCCAAT